>DDLS01000006.1 GCA_002340255.1 Cyanobacteria bacterium UBA2566 | reverse complement strand
TTAGTATTAGCAGATAGTCTCTTAACTCAATATGCCCAGATTGAAAAATGGTGGGAGATGATCATGAGTGCTGATCTAATGATTAGTTTGAATAGTCAACCATTTTGGTGATTAAATAATTCAGAATCCCAGAAGATAAAAAGTGCTAAAGTTCAAGGAGATTGTTCGGTTCCCTCACAGTGGGATCGCTCTGGCAGTTGGAAAAGTATCTTGAAGAATTTTCGTTTACTGATTCAGCCGACCCTTCTGTTCTGGTCAATTGTTCCGTGGTTAGATGTTGTTCCGAGTTCTTATTTATGGAGGGGATTTAATAAATTGATTAACACCGTTAATCAATTTCAATCCTTTTATCCTTCCAGATAATTGGCAGATTTCCTATTCATTGAACTCGGAGAGTGACAGAAGAGGGATATAGCGATTCTCTTTTCTATGAAGTACAGCTTGAAGCCTTAGACCCTAAGCAATACAAGCTTTTGACTATTGCAAAGCAAGCCTATTGCCTACCGCGAAGTGCTATATATTTCCGAGATCGTCTCTTCTGCTAGACCAAACGATAGGGTCATTCCCGCACCACTGAGGGCGTTAACAATGGTCACGCCCGATTCTGGATGTAAAATCAATTCAGTTGATCCGGGTAACTTGGCATACACACCGTGCCATGTCTGGGCAATATCTAGGGAAGGAGGTTGGACAAAGCCTTTTAAGTAGTTGAGAATGTAGTTGTTCAGATCGGCGCGATCGAAGGGGTGAGGACACCAACCATATTCGTGAGTGTCGCCAATAATTAATTCTCCTAATCCATTTTGCGACATCATGACGTGAATTCCCCATTCTGGAAAATAGGGAGTTTCTTTAGCAATGCGTTCTTTGAGAGCAGGAAGGGAGGGACAGTCTGCAAACGCACTGTAATGGGTTAGGGTTAATCCTCCGCAAAGTGCTGCACCGAGTCGCCAGTTGTTGGGTTGGGGAGCCGTTCGCATCATTTGCAGTTTAACTTTGGTGATGCCGCTCTTGGCGTAGTGTTGGGGATAGAGGGTTTCAAAGTCTGCACCCGAACAGACGAAAATGCGATCGCCTCGCCACTGCTCTCCCCCGGCAATTGCCACCCGATCCGCGATCGAGGTTACGACTGTGCCAAATTTGAACGTTACCCCATAGGCTTTACTGAGATAATCGGGTAATTTGGCGATCGCTTCTCTGGGGTCTACAATCACTTCTGTGGAACTCCACAGCGCCCCTAATAACCCTTCCTTAACTACGGCTGGACTCTTCTCTAAGACTTGATTCGGGGTCAGTAACGCTACAGAATGGGTAGAAGCTCTAATGCTGACAAATTCCTCTAAAACCGCCATCTCATCTTTACGATAGGCCAGATGTAGCGATCCGGCTTTTTCTGCGTGAAATCCAGCCTGAGCCGACAGTTCCAGCCAAATTTGTCGAGAGTTGAGAGCGCGATCGCCTAATGGTCCTAAGGGTTGTCCCACAGGCCAGACCATGCCAAAATTGCGAATTGATGCACCAATTGCCTGGGGATTCCGTTCAAAAACAACAACCTTGAGTCCTCGTTTGGCACAGGCTAAAGCATGAGCTAAACCAACAATACCTGCACCAATAATTAATACATCAGCCTGATTTTGTGAAGTCATGAGTTACTACGTTAATAAATCAGAGGAATAGATAAGAAAACACCAAATTCTTGGGCTAAATTACAACTGACACGACCATGAACTTTACCTTGTTCATCGTGAAATTTGGCTCGGTCTGCCAGGGGAAATACAGCCTCATGCCACACATTAGGATGAATATATAATCCCTGGTGACCTTCGACATAGAACGCGATAAAGTCTTCTGGTTTAACATCGTCTCCGGGTAAAGCGAGGGGAACGACAAAGGGCGTATTGTCTAAGGGAAAAAACAGTTGTCCACCATCGGGGTGATAATTGGCGTGCCAGAGTAAGACCTGAGAGCGTCCTGATTCTGGTGTAGTTTGAGCTTGGGCATTTCCTGGGTTTGTAGACCAACCCAAGAGATAGCGATCGCCCACCGCTTGATTATGACCATAAAGGAGCTCTCCTTCCCACCAAAATTCAAAGATCCCTTGGGTTGTTCCGCCTTGGTTACCTGTTTCGGGATCGAGTTTTCGCCATCCTTGGGCTGGCCAGGTCACAATTTCAATGGAATAGTCCTCATAATCATCCACCAATTGACCATATCCAGCTAGAGATTCTGGTGTTGCTTTGACTAAGGGAACTTCCACCCACGGTAGTTCTGGGGGAACATCAGGAGCCAGGTAGTTAATGGAATGATCTAAAGTTTTCATCATCGTAATTCTTGGGATCATCCTGTGATTTTTTCTTTCAACTCCCACAGAGAATCCAACAATCCATCATTGGGATATTGGGCTAACTGTTCTCGGCGATGAGTTCCATTAGTTACCCCCAAAGTCATCAAACAATGGGCATTCAACCCCGCTTCTAAATCCGAGGGAGTATCCCCAACTACAATTACAGTTTGGGGATTCTTGACCCCAAGTTTGTACATCGCTTTCTGAATCATATAGGGAGCTGGGCGACCTTCGTTATTATAAATCTCTGAGGGTGTAACCGAGACTTGGATATAAGAGTGTTCTGAGCCAACATAATCTTGATTTAACCCTTTATCCCATCCCAAACGACGCAAGATAATATCCGTTACCTCACGATAAAACCCTGTGTTTAACCCAATCTTAATTTCCTCAAACTTTAGCCAGTCAAACAGTTCTAAGCATCCTTCTGTCGGTTCAACCGGTTGGGTTTGATAATGATGTTCTAAGGTTTCCTTAAACCGTTGATAAGAAACCTCGACATTTTGCTGATAATCTGGGCGATCTTCACCGAGTTGTTCTCGCCACAACGTTTGAAATACCAGCTTTTTCGACCATCCCATCATGGCATTCACGCGATCGCCGGAAGCCTGTAAACCCGTTTGTTCGGCAGCCACAAAGAAACAGTTTTGTACTTCATTGTTATCCTTGACCGTTGTACCTGCCATGTCAAAGATCACCAGTTCCACATTAGGAGTAGAAGACATTCAAGTGACTCCTCCAATGAGTCAGTTTGTCTCTACTAGGATACCTTAAAACGGACCCTATTCCCTAGTTCCTATTCCCTAGTTCCTAGTTCCTATTTCTTCCCTACCCATTCATAAACTTCAAAGGTTGCTGTATCGCAATGGGTACAACCGCCACATTTTTGCCCTTCTAGACTTACCGGGCGTACTCTGCCTTTATAGACTAATTTATTGAGCATTGCCCGCAAAGCATCAGGATCGCTGCGAAAGTGGGTTTCGAGTTCGGCTAGAGAGACTTTCTGTTTTTGGGCGAGGTAGTTTTGTAATTCTAGAATCATGGCTTCAATTAATAATTAATAATCAATAGACTTCTTGTAGAAGTTAGGCAATAGGCAATAGACATAAGACTGTATTGCTATTCATTTCTGCAAGAGGTCTAATACTTTTGGGAATAGGGAACGGGGAATCTCTGCTTCCCCGTTCCCTATTCCCATCCCCTTGTCTGCACTAAATGGGGCTTTCAGACTGGCGGTGGGCTTTCAACTGGGGATTCAACATTTTCAGAGCGAAGAAGACACCGATGCTAATCACCAACATACTTAAAAGCCATACACTAGCGAAGGTAGGTTGAACACTCAATTGAGTAATTTGATAGAAACTGGTGGCGACGATGTAGGCTAAACCTGTTGTCCATGAAGCAACAAAGATTGTCCATTGCCAGTTGGTTTCCCGGTAAACGGCTGCGGTGGCAGCGACACAGGGGAAATAGAGCAACACAAATAAGAGGTAAGCAAAGGCTCCAGCTTTGCCATCAAACCGGCGTACCATGGCTCCAAATGTGCCTAAAGCAACTTCCTGTTCTTCCGAGGCCGTTTCTACATCTGAGGTATTGCCAATATTCAATCCTAGGGGGTCTAGTAAGGTACCAGGAACGTCAGCTAAGTTAGCGGGAATAGTGGCGAAAGCTTCTTGGATACCGCCCCAGAAACTAAAGCCTCCTTCTTCCTCTTCTAATTCGGGATTATCAGTAATGGCTAATTGTCCGTAAATGGAATCGAGTGTGCCTACCATGGCTTCTTTAGCAAAGACACCGGTAAAGATTCCCACAGTAGCGGGCCAATTTTCCTGGGTAACGCCCATGGGAGCAAAAATGGGAGTTACAGATTGACTGGCAGCGCTTAGGATGGATTGGTCGCTATCTTGATTACCAAATGAACCATCCGTTCCTAAGGAGTTGAGTAATCCGAGGATGGTGACCATGATAATAATGACTTTTCCGGCTTTCAAGAGAAATGCCCGTAGCCTATCCCAGGTGCGAATCATGACCCCTTTGAATCGAGGAATGTGGTAGGGAGGAAGCTCCATAACAAAGGGAGAAATTTCGCCTTTGAGGATGGTGTTTTTCATCACCAGTCCGGTGAAGATGGCAAAGGCAATACCGAGGAGATAAAGGCCAAAGACGATATTTTGACCGCCCAGGGGAAAGAAGGCAGCCGCAAAGAGGGCGTAAACCGGAAGCCTTGCACCACAGGACATGAAGGGATTCATGAGAATGGTCATGAGGCGATCGCGGGAATTTTCCAATGTGCGGGCGGCCATAATTGCTGGTACATTGCAGCCAAAGCCGACTAACATGGGCACAAAGGATTTTCCGGGTAAGCCCACAAACCGCATCATTCGATCCATAACAAAGGCGGCTCGTGCCATGTAGCCAGAATCTTCGAGTATCGATAAGAACAGGAACATGAAGCCAATAACAGGAATAAATGTGGCGACGGTTTGCACACCACCACCAGCACCGTCAGCTAACAGGGCGATCGCCCATCCAGGGAAGCGGAGGCTTTCGAGCAGTTGCCCCAATCCGTCTACAAAGATTGTCCCAGCAACGATATCAAAAAAGTCAATAAAGGCACTGCCAACATTGATCGTAAATAGGAACATCAGATACATGATGCCTAAGAAAATAGGAATCCCCAGCCAACGGTTGAGGACAATCGCATCGAGCTTATCGCTCATGGACTGACTCACTTCTCCCGTGCGTTGACTGGCTTCTTGGGTCACGGTTTGAATAAAGCCGTAGCGACTATCGGCAATCAGGATATCTAGATCTTCTCCTAAGACTTGATGAATACTACGCCGATGTTTAGCGATCATTTCGGTGAGCGCTGGAGTAACGAGTTCACCGACTCCCCGTTCATCGTATTGCAGCAAGTTTAGAGCCGTCCAGCGAGGTTCGACGATCCGATTGGTCGTGTTTTGAGTCAGGTAAGGGACGATTTCAGCTAAGGCATCTTCGATGACTGCTGGATAAGCAACGTAACTGGCAGGATGGGTTAAGTTCTCTAGGATGTGACCGACGAGATCGACTAAAGAGCCAATTCCTTCGCGATCGCTGGCAATCAGGGGCAGAACAGGAACGCCTAAGCGATCGGCTAAACGATCTGCATTAATATCGATACCCCGCTTCTGGGCAATATCGATCATATTCAGAGCGACAACCATCGGTAGGCGCATTTCCATCAACTGAGTCGTTAGATAAAGATTGCGCTCTAGATTGGAGGCATCAATGATATTAATTACTAATTGTGCTTCTCCAGAAAGGAGATAATCTCGCGCCACCAACTCATCCATCCCGGTGGCACTTTCTTCGGCATCCAGGGAATAGACCCCTGGCAAGTCTACCAGGGTAATGGTCGATTGATTAATCTTAAACTGCCCTTCTTTGCGATCGACTGTAACCCCCGGCCAGTTTCCTGTCCGTTGGTTGGCTCCAGTGAGGGCGTTAAATAGGGTGGTTTTTCCGCAGTTGGGATTACCAATTAAGGCAACAATGGGTTTGAGCATGGCTAGGGTTTTAATGTGGGGGGATAGGGGGATAGGGG
>DDLS01000060.1 GCA_002340255.1 Cyanobacteria bacterium UBA2566 | reverse complement strand
CCCATTCCCTATTCCCTAGCGCTTCGCGCTCTACGATCGCCCGCCCACGGTGATAGAATCGACCTTAATATGAGGCTGGCCAACGGTAACATAAACACTACCACTGACAGAACCACAGAATCCAGCCGCCAAGCCTAAATCTTGGGAACTCATGGAAATTTTCTGCATAATTTCCTTGGCTTCCCCGATTAAGGTTGCACCTTTTAAGGGTTTGGTAACCTTTCCTTTTTCAATTAAATAGGCTTCATCAACGGCAAAGTTAAATTCACCGGTTGGGCCGACACTTCCGCCGCCCATTTTCTTACAATAAATGCCTTTATCAATGGAGGCAAAGATGTCATCTAAGGAATAGGCTCCTGGAGCAATGTAGGTATTTCTCATCCGGGAAGCGGCGGCATAGGTGTAGGACTGACGGCGACCGCTACCCGTTCTAGGATGTCCCGTCCGCATCGAACCAGCGCGATCGGAGATAAAGTTTTTCAGGATGCCATTTTCAATTAAAAGGGTTTTCTGAGTCGGCATTCCTTCATCATCCATATCGATGGTTCCAAACTCACCTTCTGAGCGTCCTTCATCCCAAGCCGTGAGATTTTCATGGGCAATTTTTTTGCCTTTTTTATCTATAAAGGGAGTTGTTTTTCGCTCAATTTGTGTAGTTTCTAAGAGGTGCCCGCACGCTTCGTGGAAAATTACGCCACCAAATTGATTCGCCATTACAATCGGATAATTTCCCGATTCTACATAGTCGGCATAGAGCATTTTACCCGCTGCTTCTGCTAATTCAAAAGCCGTATTTTCACTCTCCCAATTTCGTAAAAAATTAGGCTGGCTTGTACTACCCAACCGTTGCCCGATAGAGGTGCGATGGCTGCCATCGGCACAGAGCAGACTGCAACCAACGGACTGGGTGAGGCGAATATCGCGAGCAAAGGTACCATCACTGGCAGCGACGAGGACTTCTTGCCAGTCGCGGAAGTAGACAGCGCGGCGAGATTGGATATGGGAGGCTTTTTGGTTGAGGCGATCGCTTGCTTGTAATAGAATATCTCCCATCTCTTGCATGGAGCTACAGTTCTCTAACCACAGTTCTTTCCCCTTGGTGCTGGCATAATCGCGCAGGGGTTCGAGGTTTACTTCGGGAATATAGGAGTTGGCAGAAGGGAGGTTAAAGCCGAGAATGAGCAACCCTTTTTCCAGAGCAGCTTTGAGTCCCGTAAAGGATAGATCGTTGGTACTCACATAACAGTCTGCTTTGCCGCGAAATACCCGCACTCCTGCACCGGTAGACAAGCGCGGGGAAATACTGGTAATGGTATCCTCTTCGCCCATACAACTGATATAGTTGATCCGCTCTAGGAAGAATTCGATAAAGTCTGCACCTGCTGCGCGTCCCCATCCCAGGAGACTCGATAGCATCACTTCCCAGCTTTCATCAAACCGATGTTTGGTGGCGTGATAGGTTCTAACGGATAGGTCGTTGGCGATCGGCGCTTGAATTACAAGAGTCATAGAGTCGCTTGTGGTGATAGGGTTGTTGAAGAATAATATCCTCTAGTGTGTCACATTTACGCTCGTCTTGCCGCCGTCTTGTAGCTAAAATTGAGTTCAGTTCCAAAATGATGGGTTAATGAGTATCAAATTTACCGATCGCCTTCTTTTATAAATTAAGAGTGAAAATTTTATGCAAGAACTAGAACCAGAAATTTATACTCAAATCGTTGAATTATGTGATTCAGGCGATCGATATGCGGATGAAGAAAAATTCGATCTTGCCTTATCACAATACTATAAAGCATTACAAATGATTCCCGATCCCAAAGAGGAGTGGGTGGCCTCAACCTGGATCTTAACAGCAATTGGAGATGCTTATTTTCTGATGAAGAACTATCCTGAATCACTTAAAATCCTTCAGGATGCAATGTATTGCCCTGATGCCATTGGTAATCCATTTATTCATCTGAGATTGGGTCAAGTACACTATGAACTAGGTGATTTTCGTAGAGCGTTAGATGAACTGACTAGAGCATACATGGGAGAGGGTAAGGATCTTTTTGCACAAGAAGATCCAAAATATTTTACTTGGGTCAAGCAAAGAATTAGACCTCCCATCAAGGGATGGTAGCATTTGGAGGGTAGTGTAGGAATTGAACCTACCTGATTCCGTTTAAATAATTGTCATTGCGACGGCAGGAAAGCAATCGCCAAGACTCTCGATATTATCAGATTGCTTCACTTCACTGCGTTCCGTTCGCAATAACTTATCATTGCTGATTTTTCGGATTTTATATCATAATGGATTCATTGGAATACTGGCATAAAACATGGACTTAATTTGCTCAGTAAAGTATAATGAATATATCTATTTTTTTGAAGCTGACTACTTTGTTTTTATGCTGAATCTGTCCTCTCAAGAAAATATCCCTGATAATTTTCGGCAAGGACTGATCAATATAGATACTGAAGAAAAAATAAATTCATATCTATTGTACTTGGAAGAATTCAGGCTCAACTTAGATGACCTTAAAGACGATTACGAGAGTCTATCAGAAAAAGAAAAAATAGAGTCGAAATTTTGTTTTTTTCCTACAATCTTAATTGATTTTAACAGGCGATTTTTTTATTGTTCGCATCCCGAATCTCACTACCTAGGATTTGAAAAACACTTACCCAGTAACTGGGAATATATAGAACAACAGAATATTATGCACTTAATTCCCCTACAGAAAGCATATTGGCTTGCTTGGAATATCAAAAATATATAGCTCAGGGCAAGTCATACACAAGTCTCATACCACATTTTCTGTCCTCAAACAGGCCTTTTGAACTCATCCTAATTGCTGACATACACCAAATCCATTCTTGGTCTTGCCAAGGCCAAAATATAGCTCCACCTCCTCGAACGACATAAACATCATTTTCTGGAGGATTTTTAATCTCATAATTTTCTCTATATCGATCTTGACACCATTCCCCAACAAAAATCCCATATAGGCCAAATGGGTTATGGTAATGTCTTTTAAGGTCAGAAAAATCCCAAAGTAACCACTTTTCCATCTCCTGGTACTCTAGAACTTGGTCTCCAAAGACAAAAAGTGTATCGGTTCCCCCACGGCAAAAATACTCCCATTCAGCCTCAGATGGCAATCGACAATTCAAATATGAGGTTACTCTTTCACAGTCTTGTCTACTCAAGAAAGCAGGATAGTAAGGATTCTCTTCTGCTATTGAATCTTGTCCAAGTATTTCTTTGGCGATGCCATTGAGTAGAGGTGTTTGTGATACTAAGAAAGGATCTATTTGAACTCTAGTACATGGTCTCATTTCAGAACTATCAAATGGTAAATAATCATAGATTTTTCCAGCTTCTACTTCTTGCTCTTCAGTCAATCCCATCACAAAATTACCGCCAGGTATGTACTTGAAAACTATGCCTGTATCGCGATGCTTTAGATTGATCAGCCGAATAGAATCGGGATTTATGTCATCGGGAATGTCTAAATCAAAAATAGGTTTTAGAGATTCTAGTCGATCTGAAAAAATCATAAGAAGTTATCGAAGATGGTAGAACAGAACAAGAGGATTTGTATTGATTGACTAGATTGCAATATACCATTGCAATCTTTAATGATGAGGCGATCGCTCCTTCCCATAGGTCTACAGTAGTATTTGGGGGGTGGTGTAGGAGTTGAACCTACCTGATTCCGGTTAAAAGCCGGATGCATCGACCGCTCTGCCAACCACCCAAGGAAAATCAATGGACTGCCCCGCCAGGGCTTGAACCTGGAATCTTCGCATTCAAAGTGCGAGATGTTGCCATTACACCACAGGGCAAAGACTCAATGCTGGAGTAGGTTAGGTAATACAACCCCCCAAGCCAGAATCGAACTGGCGACCTCCTGTTCTAAGCCCTGCGGGCAGGCTGCGCCAACAGACAGGCGCTCTACCAACTGAGCTACCAGGAGAAACGAGAGCGGAGGGATTTGAACCCCCAAATCTTCAGTTTCGTAGGCTGATGTGTTCTCCAGTTACACCACGCTCTCAAAATCAATGAGTTTGTATTTACTCAATAGCCCCAACGGGACTCGAACCCGTGCTTTTCGATAGAAAGTCGAACGTCCTTGGCCGCTAGACGATGGGGCCATTTGGCGCAGGGATGAGGATTTGAACCTCAAATTCTAGTTTTGGAGACTAGAGTGTTGCCATTACACTATCCCTACATTTGGTGGCAGTGGTGGGACTTGAACCCACATCGACCAAGTTATGAGCTTGGGGCTTTGACCATTAAGCTACACTGCTACGGGGCTGACGGGATTTGAACCCGCGACTTCCTGTTCGACAGACAGGCGCTCTAGACCCACTGAGCTACAACCCCATCAATTGGATCTCTTCAGTTTTCCAGGTACAGTTAGCTTGAGGTAGAGCTTTGAGGCTCTTTTTTCCTTGCCATATTTATATACTACAGAAATACTACAAATGTGTCAAGGGATATTTATGCACAGTTATAGAACTGTTGCAAAAACTCGGTTTCTACACGATGTTAGCCAAACGCTTGATACCCTAAGACCAAATGCGTTTCATTGAAAGCGTAAATCCGGGCAAAACCTCTTCTCCCGATAAAGCGCTCGGATTTTCCACGACTTCCATCACTTGACCCGCCCGATAAATTTCTACTCGCTTATTCTTCGGATCGATCAGCCATCCCAACTGAGTGCCATTATCTATATATTCTTGCATCTTAGTCCGCAGATCTTTAAGAGTATCTGTCTTAGAGCGCAGCTCCACAACAAAGTCAGGACATAGGGGAATAAAGCCTTCCCTCTGTTCGGGGGTCAGCGATTCCCATTTATCTTGCCTTAAAAAAGACGCATCCGGAGATCGGTTGGCTCCATTAGGCAACTCAAATCCGGTTGATGAGTCAAAGTATTCCCCTAACTTCTCATTCGCTTCCCACCAAATACCGAGCTGAGTGCCGATTTTTGCATTTCGTTTACCGGTTTCGCCACCTGTGGGTGGATTCACAATCAGTTCTCCTGTAGCAGTGCGTTCAAGTCTGAGATCGCGATTTGCGCTAACCAATGCAATAAACTGTTCCCGTGTCACGTGGAGTAGTAGCTGGTTGGGTAATTGGAGTAGAAGCTGTTTAGGTTGGGAAGGAGCCTGTAGCATCAGAATTTACCTTGCACTGCTTTTATCGCACTTCTATTTTAATCTGAGTTTTTTGGAATTGCGACAAAATCACTCGGATTAATTAGTTCATCAAATCATTATGGATAATCAATGAAGCGGATGCGGTAGGATTATCTTGCTCAAAATGAATCCTCTGAGCAGGAAAATAGATGGTTTGATAATCGCGAATGGTTTCCTCTTTTCCTAAACCTTCTTGTCCTCTGGATAAGGCTCGGTTCAAAGCAGTGTCAAAGCTACAATCGACCCAAATCTTCAGATCGTATTCATCCATCCAGGGTTTCTTGAAGATAAAAATTCCTTCAAAGAGGATGATGTCTATATCTTTGAAGTCATAAGTAGAGTCGTAAAATCGATCGGTTTTCAGATCGAGAGATTTTGCTTGTAAGTCAATTGATTGGTTCTGCTTCAGGGGGAGAATCAAGGAGTTAAACAGTTCCTGCCAACGAAAGGCATTGTCATAAAAATGTTGGGCTGGATTGTCTCGATTAAATCGGATACTTTGGGGATGATGCCAAGCATCGAGTCCAATTAAGGCAACGTTGAGGTTTCGGGTTTTCAACACCCTCAAAATTTCGTTGCTGACGACACCTTTGCCTGAGCCGTCAATACCACTAATAGCAACGAGTAAGCTGCGATCGCCAGAAATTGCAGAGATAGCTTGTTCGATTTGATTAACAGCTTGGTGAATATCCTTAAGTAAAACTTCAGGTAATTTCATTTTTGATTGGAAACCATGACTCTTTTAAGATACAAAGGGCGAGTTTACGTTATTGATTTTTGGGGGTTCTAGATTTAGGTATAACCCGCCCCTACAGAGATTCAACGGTTAATGATTTTTGGCCCATTGTACGATCGCCTCAGTCAATCCGTCTAAAGTATATTCTTTTGCTTCAATATCGACGCGCCCTAGGAGATCTTCACAGGTTTTGGAGGTTTGGGGACCGATAGAGGCGATACAAACGGAATTTAAGGAAATTTTACCGGTTTGATTGAGGATTTGAACTGTGTTTTTAACGGTTTTGGAACTGGCGAAGGTAATCACCGTTACTTGTCCGTTTTGCAGAGCGTTTAGGGCTTCTGGGGGAATGGTTTGAGGACATTGGGATTGATAGGCGGCAACTTCCGTGACACGAGCGCCTTGAGCGGTGCATTCTTGAACGAGGACTTCTCGCCCTCCCGTTTCGACGCGGGGAAAGAGGAGGCTTTTTCCAGATAAGGGTTCGGGGAAATGCTCGACGAGGGTATCGGCAATAAATTTGGGGGGAATATAATCGGGTTGGAGTCCTTGTTGGCGCAAACTGGCGGCAGTTTTTTTGCCGACTACGGCGATTTTAATGCCTGCGAGGGCGCGACTGTCGAGATGATGGTGTTGGAGCCGTTGAAAGAAGTAGTCAACAGCGTTACTGGAGGTGAGGATGAGCCAGTTAAAGGTCGATAAATTGGCGATCGCCCCATCTAACCCTTCCCAACTCGAAGGCGGTACAATCTCTAAGGCAGGCATTTCAATCACTCTAGCTTCCTGTTGTTGCAACTGTTGCGTAAATTCACTGGACTGACCCGCCGAACGGGTGACTAAAATGGTGTGGTGGGATAGGGGCATAGGACAGGGAAAATGAACCAAATTAGGCGATAATGCCTCAACGACGTTTCCTATAATAATCACTGCTGGGGACAGACTTTGACCTGCGGTGAGTTCAATAATATTTTGTAATCTGCCTTGCCAGATCTGTTGCTCTGGAAATCCCGCCCAACGAATAATCGCAATTGGGGTATCTGGATGTTTACCATGGTTACCAAGTTGACGGATAATTTCCGCAAGTTGACGGGTTCCCATCAGAATAACCAGGGTTTTCATCTGCGCTAAAACCAGCCAATTTAACAGACTCGGATCGTGAGCTGTGACAACTGTAAAGCCTTGACTTAAAATCGGATCGGTGAGTGCAATACCGGCTAAAGTCGGTGCAGCAATAGCTGAAGAAAGTCCGGGAACAATTTCTACCGGGCAGTTTTGACTCAGAAGCGCTTGCAGTTCCGAACCACTGCGACCAAAAATTAAGGGGTCACCACTTTTGAGGCGCACCACTTGGTTACCCTGTTGACAGTAATAGATTAGCGCTTGATTAATGCTACTTTGGGAGGCACTGGGTTTACCTCCCCGTTTTCCCATGTCGAGGAGCAAACAGTGCGATCGCACTTCGGCAAACAAACGAGAATCGACCAGAGCATCATAAATAACAACATCGGCTTGTTTAAGCAGAGTATAAGCTCGTAGAGTGAGCGTGTCGAGACGACCTAATCCTGCGCCCACTAAATAGACTTTACCGACCATGGGTTAAGATTTGGATTCCGGATTCAATCGGCGGTTAACCCAACTGATGACACCACTGGCAATCGATCCAGCCATGAGAATGCCGATCGCCGGAGTAAACACCGGTTCCCACAATCTATACCAGAGATCGAAGCCTAGGGGAATATCCAGGGAGCGACCCAAAAGGGCGATCGCAAACCACCCAAAGCTAAATAAGACGAAAAATAAGTTGAGGGTTAAAACGGTGTTGAGTCCGTTTAAGAGTTTGTCTTTCATACACTGTGATTTCGGGATCTTTAAAGATTAAAAATTAAAAAGTTACAATTGTCTATAGCCAGAGGCTATATCGTGGTTTCCGATACAATGGACTACAGTTGCGACGTGCAAAGGTTAAGAGAATGACTTTAAGAGAACAGCTTCTTCAAGAAATTGAGCAAATCCCAGAGCCTTTATTATCTCAGGTGTTGGATTTTACTTTATTTATTCAACATCGCCATAGTGGTGATTCTGTGACCCTTGAGGTAGCACAGAGAGAGAGTTCTAAAGCTAAAGTGCAAGCCCGAAAAAGCCGGGTCAAGGCTTTTCAAGGCTTGTTTGAACAGACTGAACCTGTACCGGATGATTTTGATGAGGATACAGCGAAGTGGGAGGCGCTTAAGGAGAAATACGATCTATGAGAATTTTGCTGGATACGAATATTGTTATAGATGTTGCTCTGCAAAGGGAGCCTTTTTTTGAGCAGAGCGATCGCATTTTAGCCTCCTGTGAAGAAAGAGCGTTAAGCGGTTATGTATCGGCATCAACGATTAGTGATATTTTTTATATTGTTCGTAAAGCTAGGGGCAAAGCTTGGACAATTGAGTTTCTCAGTAAATTACTGGATTTTTGTGCTGTTGCAGTTGTTGATAGTGAGATTATCCATCAGGCTCTAAAAAGTGATTTTCAAGATTTTGAGGATGCGATCCAGTATCAAGCGGCTTTGAGGGCTGGGTTAGATGGTATTGTTACCCGTAACCCTGATGATTTTAGAGGCGTGACGCTCTCTATTTTTACGCCGACTGCACTTTTAAGATTGCTGAATCTAGATTAATCTCGTAGAGGTATCAGCTTTGTGGGTTGAATCCCAGACGGATTGGCCTGGGAAACTTTATTTTTCTTAAACTTTTTGGACACGATCGCCGTAATACTCCCACATCCACGCTTTCTGAATAATCTCATCCGAAGGTTCGTCGGGTGGTAAACCTTCTCTGGCCAAATTCCATCGCCCAGCAATTCGATCGCATTACAGGTGCGATCGCCCTCTTGCACTACAAAACTGTTGCTACCGTTAACTAAATGCTGGAAAACCCTTTTGAATTTTGCATTTTGCATTTTGAATTGCTCCTACTCTCCTTCCTTCATCTGACTGCCAGTAACAGACTTCTCTGCATGAACCCTCAGCACAGCCTCCAGAGATTCAACCCGACAGTCTTCATTACCCCGACATTTTCGAGTCACTTTGAGCGCCAATCTCCATTGCTCAAGTTGTCCATAAGCTTCGGCGATCGCCCTCAAGGCACTGTCTTTGAAGCTAGAATTATCAATAGTCTCAGCATCAGCAAGGGCTTGCTTGAGTAGGGCAACGGCTTCGTCTGTTTTTTCGAGTTTTCCATAAGCTTCGGCGATCGCCCTCAAGGCATCGGCTTTGGAGTCAGAATTATCGAGAGTCTCGGCAGCAGCAAGGGCTTGCTTGAGTAGGGCAACGGCTTCGTCTGTTTTTTCGAGTTTTCCATAAGCTTCGGCGATCGCCCTCAAGGCATCGGCTTTGGAGTCAGAAGGATCGAGAGTCTCGGCAGCAGCAAGGGCTTGCTTGAGTAGGGCGACGGCTTCGTCTGTTTTGTCTAGTTTTCCATAAGCTTCGGCGATCGCCCTCAAGGCATCGGCTTTGTAGCGAGAATCATCGATAGTCTCGGCAGCAGCAAGGGCTTGCTGGAGTAGGGCAACGGCTTCGTCTGTTTTGTCTAGTTTTCCAGTAGCTTCGGCAATCGCCCTCAAGGCATCGGCTTTGTAGCGAGAATCATCGATAGTCTCGGCAGCAGCAAGGGCTTGCTGGAGTAGGGCAACGGCTTCGTCTGTTTTTTCTAGGTTTCCAGTAGCTTCGGCGATCGCCCTCAAGGCATTGGCTTTGTTCCAAGAATCATCAAGAGTCTCGGCAGCAGCAAGGGCTTGCTTGAGTAGGGCGACGGCTTCGTCTGTTTTTTCTAGGTTTCCAGTAGCTTCGGCGATCGCCCTCAAGGCATAGGCTTTGTTCCAAGAAGGATCGAGAGTCTCGGCAGCAGCAAGGGCTTGCTTGAGTAGGGCGACGGCTTCGTCTGTTTTTTCGAGTTTTCCATAAGCTTCGGCGATCGCGCTCAAGACATAGGCTTTGTCGTCAGAAGGATCGAGAGTCTCGGCAGCAGCAAGGGCTTGCGTGAGTAGGGCAACAGCTTCGTCTGTTTTTTCGAGTTTTCCATAAGCTTCGGCGATCGCGCTCAAGACATAGGCTTTGTAGCCAGAATTATTGATCGCCTCAGCCAGTTCCAATGCTTGTCGAACATGCCCATTTGCTGACAATACCCAAGCCGCCATTGCTGTTTTATGATCGCTACCTCGGCTATACCAAACAATATCTCGCCGCATCTGCCAAAGTTGTCCGGCTTTGGTGTATTCCAATCCACTCCAAGTTCCCAAAGCCAACACCCCAGCTAAGATAACCACTGCCATCCAGCGATACAACCGTTGCCAGCTTTTACCAATCAGCTTCCGTTTATCTCGTTGTTTAGCTCCCCAAATCAAATAAGCCTTCTGTCGCCGCAACAGAAATAACTCTCCAATATCGAATAAATAGCGAGGATGGCGACTGCTTCCCAACCATTCATTCACCCGCTTATCCAATAACCGATTAGCTTTATCCGCTTCCGTGAGCTGTGTTCCCGACAGTTGCAACAAAGCGGGAATCATACGCTCGTGGGCCAACTCGTAGCCCTGACTTCCCTCTTGCTCCACAGGAGAAAGCAAGCGCACCTCGGCTCGCGCTAACCAAATCGTTGCGTTGTAAACTTCCCTCGGTTTTGCCGTATCTTTTAGTTTCTGCTGCAACTGGGCAATCGTCAGCACCTCGCCGCGCACTTGTCGCTCCATATCCGTGAGCGCTAACAAGACTTTCACCAAAATTTCCCGTTGGCGCGCCGTAGTTTTGCTGGCAATAACCTCCTCTAAATAGCGCCGCAACAAGCCCTCAATCCCGCCCAACTTCTGCAACGTTCGCTCGTTAAACCCCCGCAGCTCGGCAACGCTTTCCCGATTTAACATTGATGCCAAGATCTGCAAATCCACCGGAGAAATTAACCCATTATCGCGGTTGCCCAACTCCTCCGCCATCAACCGCTCCACAAACGGACGGTCAAAAGCTAACTTTTCCGTTTCCGCAATCACCGATAGCACTCGTGCGGCTTCTTTCGGTTGAAAACAGCGCAACCGCGAGACCTCTAGGGGACTCGGCGCATAATTCAACCATTCCTCAATCTCATACAAGTGATAGGACAAGTCGGCGCGCACGCTAAACAGAATCTTAATCCCGTGCAAGTCCTCTCTGGCATACCAAACTTCCAGAACTTCCCGAAACGGTTTCCGTTCTGCGTCCGATTTCGCTTGCACGAAAAACTGCTCGAACTGGTCGAATAATAACACCAGAGGAGTCTGGTTCTCTTGCATCACATGCTTGAGCAACCCAATCAATGCTCTCGGTTCTGGAGCAACGGGCGGCGGTACGGTTAATGACAGTTGCTTAACGATCGCTTTCTGGACAGCTTCCAAAGGATTTTGGTTACTGAAGCGCACGTATACCGCTCGCTTACCGCGCTCTTGCCACAACGGAACCAATCCCGCTTGCAGAAACGAGGTTTTGCCGCATCCCGACTCTCCCACCAAATGCCCAAACCGAAAGCTCTGGCTCTCCAACGCATCGCAACATCGCTGTAAGTCCTGCTCGCGCTCCAACCGTCGAAAGATTTCCGCATCCTCTTTAGTAAACGGACGCAACCCTTTAATCGCCCGATGTTCCGCACCAGCTTCCTCGCTCTCTTGTTGCGGTAAACTGCGAGGCATCGTCACCACCGCAACTCCCACCGCAGCGATAGGAATAACACTGACAACGAACCAAAATGCATTGGCATACCAGTCCGGAAGGATCAAAATCTCTTGCAGTGCTGTAGCGGCAACCCCTTCCGGACGGCAAAAGGCGAGCAGTACCACCTCAGCTAACAGAAGCAGAGTAAACCAATTCCGGTTGCGGATTAATTCTGCCACCCAGCGCACGAATGCAGCGAGTTCTTCCGTTCTTTTCTGGATAAGATTTTCGGGATTGGATGGTGGTGTCTTTGCTGGAGGATTTTCGGAAGGATGTTCCGCACTCATGAGTACAGGAGGAAAGTCACGGCCACTTCATTGTAATCGCCAATTCCGCCCAGATGGCCAAACAGAGTTCTCTGGAAACCTTGTTCGGTTAAATGTAAAATTTTCTATCCAGATTCAACACTTCTGGATTTTATTACTTGTGCTTCTCTCTTCTATGGAGTGCAGCTATAACCCTGATATATTTGGACAGGCAAGTTCCCTGAGCGGAGTCGAAGGGAACTCATGAACTTTTAACTTTTATCCACTATCTAAATCTATGGCTTATGTATATATTCTGGAATGTTGTGATCATTCTTTCTACACAGGAAGTACCAACAACTTACCTCTGCGTCTTTGGGAACATGAAAATGGTTTAGGGGCAAACTATACCAGTAAGCGTTTACCTGTAAAACTTGTCTATGCCCAACATTATGACCGTGTGGATGATGCTTTTTATCGAGAAAAGCAAGTTCAGGGATGGAGTCGAGCTAAAAAAATGGCTTTGATCAATAGTGATTGGGATCGACTCCATATTTTAGCTGAGTGTCAAAATGATTCGCATTACCAGAATTTGGCGATCGAGAACGAAAGGGAGAGTTAGGATCGTACTCGATCGCTTCTGCTGCTGGTTTCCACTGCTGGTTGAGCGGAGTCGAAACCAGCAGTGGAAATCAGCAGTTTTGAAACCACGAGAAACAAAAAAATAGACTGCACTCATTCAGCAGTACAGTCATCCTGACTATTCGATACTCACAAAACAGAGAATGAGCTTATTCTAATCCACCATTCGCATCGATGAGGGCTTGTAAATCATCGGGGTCAACATAATGACAAACGGCATCATCCAGACAAATAAGTGCCCATCCAGAATCAGCAATTCCCATCAGCTTATATTCAGCTTCTTGGACAAAGAACCCTTTGTGGTTACGGGTTTCGGGTTTAATGGCTACTTTACTATCAACTGGCATAATATCCTGACTCCTTTCTTAATTGACTTCATGTTAAAAAATATATGCCCTCAGACTGGTTTATATATTAACCTTATGTCTGAGTTCATCAAATCTTATCATTAGAAATCGGGAAATTGGGTTAAATTCTGTATATAATCATGAAGTTTTATACGATTATTCAATCAGAATAATTACCTAATCATTGCCGTTGATAAATCCCACAAGCCTTGATTTAACTCAAAAATAGCCAATCGTATATTCTCTGGAGGTTTTGCCAGTCGGGTTTTCTACTTAATCCTTCTTTACAATTCTCTTCAATTTCCTGGCGATATTCCGAGACTGCCATAATCAAACGCTGGGCTATATCAATATGTTCGCGGACTCCACTTTTATTCGTTTCCAGCATCGCGGCTGCCATATTTACTCTCGCTTGGGGGTCTTCAGGATTGAGTTTAACCGCTTTTTGAGCTGCTTTATAAGCCGATTTGGGTTTATCTTCGAGTAAGTATAACCAAGCCAAACAAGTCCAGGCGGTACTTTGTTTGGGGGAGCGATCGCAAATATCCTTAAATAAGGGAATCAACGTGGCGGGACTTTCTCCCTTTTTGTAGCGTTCAATCCCTTCATTAAACAAGTCTTCTGCTGTCTGAGTCATAACCGGCTTAGGTGCAAAACATTAATTGGGTCAAATTCAGGCTTAACTGCACCTGAATTTGACCAACCACACAGTTTAACAGAAAATGGGCACTTAAACTCTAGGCAGAAAAAGAGCTACCACAACCACAGGATTGAGTGGCATTGGGATTGGTAAACTGAAACCCGCCCCCAATCAGAGCATTACTGTAATCGAGAACCAATCCATAGAGATAGAGCATACTCTTGGGATCGCAAATCACCTTAAAGCCATCATAATCAAAGACCTCATCATTGTCTTTAATCTGATCGACGGTTTCAAAATCCATCGTATAAGACAGACCGGAGCATCCCCCTTGGCGAACCCCCACACGCAAGCAGAGATCGTTGCCTTGCTTTTCTCGTAAAGATTGCACCTGCTCGAGAGCAGCATCGGTCATCATGATGCCGCGTTTAGAACTCTCCATAGTTTGGGTCATAGCTGTATACCTGAACTCCTGATGTCAACTTAATCCTTAACTTAATCCTTATTGTATCGAGTCAACTCCCCTTGCAGCAGAGAAAGCTACACTGGTAATCATAAACTTAATGGCCAGGAGCCACGCGATCGCGATTAAAATCAGGATCTAGAGTCCATGTAGACCCTGGAACTGATACTATTGCTAGACACAATCCTATGATCACCCTAACCCCCTCCACCTGTCGCCGTCTTCAACAGCTACCTCAACCAGGAGAGAGTATTTGGGAAGCAGACCGAAGAATCATACCGATCGCCCTAAAGGAAGGATTTCAGCCTGAATGTATTTTATGGGTAGATGGCTCAGAAGGGGTGGTGCGATCGATGGAAATGGTGAATCCTCAAACTGGCCCGGAGGCCCTTGTCCGAGCGCTCCTCAAGGCAATGGAAGCGCCGCCTGCTCCAAGTCAACCGAGTCGGCCCAAAAAAATTGTAGTGTGCGATCGCGAAATTCAATTTTATCTGCGAGGGGTATTACAAGACCTAGACATTGATATTGAATATCGGCCCCAGTTACCCCTCATCGAGCATCTCTTTCAACAAATGGCCGAAGAAGTAATCCAACAAACTCCTCATGTTGCGCCCAAATATCTCACATTCCTATCTAAAAGTGCTGAAAAAATTTGGCAAGTTCAACCGTGGCAAAATCTAGCTGAACATCAAATTATTTCCGTGCAATTAAATCAATGGGACATTGAGAAATTTTATGTCTCTATTCTAGGAATGCTCG
Organism: Cyanobacteria bacterium UBA2566; assembly: GCA_002340255.1. Taxonomy (GTDB): domain Bacteria; phylum Cyanobacteriota; class Cyanobacteriia; order Cyanobacteriales; family Desertifilaceae; genus Roseofilum. The sequence goes on along the minus strand of DDLS01000060.1, from coordinate 7,693 downwards.
GTGAAGAATACGGAATTTTGCTCTACCGTTCCCTAGACTCTCTCAAACAATTTCGTCAAGCCTTGCTCGACCATACCACCATGGAAGATATTGAAAGTGCCCTCTTCCATCAGGACTGTTTTTTTCTGACCTTCGAGCTAAAACCCGATTCTCCTTTAAGCGATCTAGCTGAAGAAGAATGTATCCTTGAGCTGCTCCCTTGGTCAGAAATTGAAGCCTCTTTCGGCGTAATTCATCCCCTCGAAGGCTTACGCACTACCTTATACGATCGAGAACCAGTAGCCATGATGGTAGCGTTAGAAGCGTTACATCGATTTTTCAAATCCACTCGTAACTCTCTCGATACAGAGTCCTTTGAAAGCCTTAGCCAACGCTACCGTATTTCTTTGCCCAAAACGGCTGAAGAATCAAAATCTTCCCTTTTGGTTAAAGTAGAAACCCTGCCAGAAGTTTCCCTAGAACTTGATGCCATGATGAATGATTTAGAAGAAGATGAAGAAGAGGAGGAAGATCTCGATGGCCCCTTTCTCCACTATGATTTGATTCCTGACAATGCCCTCTGTCGCCTCGATATTCTCAGTTGGGCAACTTGGGAACAGATTCGCGAACAGGTTCAATTTTACCCGACTGCACCAGACCATATCCGAGGAGTTGGAGCTGGATTACCGGTGGCGATCGTTCAAACCAGTAAACGGAATGCCAAGACCTTAATCCGAGATTTAGAAGCTTTTGATGGATTGGAGGGAATTGGATTTCATGTGGGAGAAGATCCCTATACAGAAACAACATTTGATCTGGGAATTATTCAAACCGGAGATGGAGACTTATACTTGTTTGATGAATTTGAAGTCACTTCTACATACCAGAAAAATCGGCAAAACTGGGACGATCAGTGTCGTAAAACTCAAGGCTATTGTGCTTTACTAATTGCCATGGGAATGAGGGGAGAATCCCGTGGTAATCCTAAGCCTAAAGATATGTTAGCCTTGTTTGAGGCAAAATTTTTGTCGATTGAGGATTTGAAATTGGGAATTTTGCAAAAAACTCGATTTTCCTTCTAGAAATCGCTTCAGCAATTAACCATTAAAAATTAGGGGTTGAAGCCATATTTGAGTCCCGTTTCAAATCTTTTCTTGAGTTCTTGACGCTGAATTTTGCCGATCGCTGTTTTGGGAATTGTCTCTTTGGCCACCGGAATCAGATAATCTGGAGTCAAGCCAATCTTTTGTTCAATTTTTTCCCTAATGGCTGTCAGCAGTGTCTTTAAAAATCGATCGTCATTGTCAATAGGACTAAAAAATACCGCCAATTTATCGGTATTGCTGCCCTTTTCCCTCACTGCACAGGCAGCCGTATAAGAGATTTCGACTCCTTGGACTTCTTCGACGACGGCTTCAATATCGTGGCTATAGTAGTTTTCAGCGTAAATAATAATGACATCTTTCTGTCGCCCGGTAATCGTTAGATTTCCATCCTTAAGAAACCCCAAATCTCCCGTATTGAACCATCCATCCTCAGTGAAAGACGTTTGGTTAGCTTCCTGATTCTGATAATAGCCAGAAGTCAGGGTTAACCCATTGACCTGCAATGCGCCAATTTCTCCCTCCTCAACAACCTGGTTTTGGTTGTTGACAATTCGCAGATCGACTCCAGGAATGGGCGCTCCTACCTCCACAAACGAGTCATCATCTGTGGTTGAACAGAGGGAAAAGCAATCGGAAAACGTCACCCCAGAGGAAACTTCTGCCATTCCCCAAGAAGGACGCATTGCTGTCGGAGCGAGTCCGTGAGGAGCTAGTAGCTTCAAAAAACGTCGCGCTGTTTTGGCTACAATGGCTTCAGCTCCATTCAAGAAACATTTCATGGAAGATAAATCCCATTGCCGTTGTGCGATGTCGTCAGCGCGATCGTTAATTAAGCTATAGGCAAAATTAGGGCCAAAAGTAATGTTAACTTTAAAGCGATCGATAGAGTCCAACCATACAAGCGGTTCTTGTAGAAATAATGGTAATGGAAGATGAATTTGCTGACATCCTAAATAAACATCCCGAATGTGGAAATATATCAGCCCTGCAACATGATCGATAGGAACCCAGTTCAAGGTAATATCGTTTCGGGTAAAACCATTCATTTGCACTGAACCCATCGTTTGACTCAATAGATTTCGGTGATTTAGAACAACCCCTTTGGGTATTCCTGTGCTACCAGAGGTAAGCATAAGAACTGCAACATTCTCTGGTTTGCTCTGATACCAGTTGCTGTCTGGTTCATACTCATAAAATTCCTCAACTGTTTGTACCTGAAGCCTTCCTATCTCCGCCAACTCAGGTATATTCTGAATCTCAGCCGCAAAACTAGCATCTGTCAGCAATAATGGTTGTTCCAAAATCTGCAATGTATGGCAAAGTTTCCGAGTAGTTGTGCCAGTTTGTTGTGCTATATTGTTAATATTAACGGGCTTGCTGATAGGAACAGGGACAAAGCCACCAAGTATGCACCCCCAGAAAGCAGCAATGGAGTCTCGATAAGACTCTATTTGAAGAGCTACTTTATCTTGAGGTTGCAATCCTAGTTTTCTGAGACCGGATAAAATACGTTGCGCTTCTAAACATAAGTCTTGGTAGGATTGAAATTTATACGAGCCATCTGGCTGTAGATAAACTATTCTTTGCTCTGTATTTGCTGCTGCTTGTAAAATTTCTCCCAGTATCTTTGGACTGCCCTCTGACAGATTGAGAGACTCTCCATAGACGAGGGAAGGTTTAGAAGGGATATCACTCAAATTCATCATAAAATTGAGATCGTATAACCAGCAATAGATTTGCTATTACTGGTTATTGATGACTGATTATGCATGTACCGTATTAGAAGGTTCCCAAAAAAAACCTGGATGGATCTTCGGGATCTTCTGAAGATCCATAATCACTACGCATTTTGGCATATTCATCTCGTGATATAGAACCATCTTTGTTTATATCAAGAATTTCAAAAGCATGTTTAATGTTATCTTCGTTAGTTTCTCCAAGAGCCTTCAAAAATGCCTCATATTCTTTGAAGCTAATCGTGCCATCTCCATCTACATCTAAGCAATCAAACATCAGTTTGTTTACTTCTTTGGTTTTGGCGATTTGACTAGAATCCATTTTGTTACGAGCTTCCAAAAATTCAACCAGACTTACTTTTCCATCTCCATCTTGGTCAGCAGTAGCTAAATAATTATCCCAAGCCTTGGCATAGGTCTCCATAATTTGCTGATATTTCTGATCGCCTTCTTTCAAACCACAAGAATCAGCGATTTTTTGACCCACTAGAAGTAAGTCTTCTTTCTCCAACAGTCCATTTTTTGATTGATCGTATTTATAAAATGCCAAAGCAAGTTTTCGTTGTATAAATGGCGACAACATGACTCAATTACTCCTATTAATTGGGGTTGTTGGTTGGAATTTTATGGTCAAAACAAACGATATTGATTTTTGTTAATATAAATTAACATTACAAAGATATTATGATTCAGTATTTATAAGGTCATCAATATAATAGGACTTACACAACGAATCCATATAAGCGAAGCGCTGTATTGGTGAAACTCTTACAGAGCTAATTCTGATTTCGGGAGTTTCTTTTGTTGGAGAATACCAAGATCGAATTGAATACTTGCCTTTGAGTGAATAAAAAGATCAAGACAGAAACTGGGTTTCTTTCCACCTCTGGCAGATCGGAAACCCGGTTTCTTGTCCCTAACTCAACCTACTCGTTTCCTTCGATGGGGGCGAACCCTTGACGTTGCACGTTTTCCGTAATTGCGCGGGGTTCTAAGAACTGGATGAGGTAATCCGGCCCACCCGCTTTAGAACCGACTCCGGAGAGCTTGAAGCCGCCAAAGGGTTGCCGGGAAACGATCGCCCCGGTCGTATTGCGGTTAATATACAAGTTGCCCACCTCAAACTCGGCCATGGCTTGGTCAATATGGCTTGGCGTACGGGAATAGAGACCTCCCGTAAGGGCAAAATTGGTATTATTGGCAATGTCTAGAGCGTCCTGGAAGGTTTTAGCCTTAATCACCGCAACTACGGGGCCAAAAATCTCTTCCTGGGCAATTCTAGCCGTCGGGGACACATCCTGGAAGATCGTGGGGCCGACATAATAGCCCTCTTTGGCATTGGAAACATTGGGCGCGAGCATTTCTAGGGCAACTTTGGCTTCTTGTTTGCCAATGGCAATATATTCCTGAATCCGCTTCATCGAGGTTTCATCGACTACGGGGCCCACCTTCGTACCCGGATAGTGGGCTGGCCCTACATTCAAGGATTTGGTCGCTTCTACAAACCGCTCTAAGAAGGTATCATACACCGGTTCCAGAACGATCGTCCGCGAACAAGCCGAACATTTTTGACCGCTATAGCCAAAGGCAGAATCCACTACCCCTTGCACGGCTTGGTCTAAATCACAACTCTCATCGACAATAACGGCATTCTTACCGCCCATCTCGGCAATCACACGCTTCATGTGTTTTTGTCCCGGTTGCAGAAGGGCAGCATCGGCATAGATTTGACAGCCGACTTCCTGGGAACCGGTAAAGGCAATCATATGCACATCCTTGTGTTTGACCAAATGTGCCCCAACCGTTGAGCCTTTGGCAGGTAAAAATTGAAATACTCCTTTGGGAATTCCGGCTTCAATTAGAGCTTCCATCAGTTGGGCGGCGATCGCGCTACTCACCTCCGCAGGCTTGAGAATCACGCAGTTACCCGTTACCAGCGCTGCTACTGTCATCCCTGTGGTAATGGCGATCGGGAAATTCCAGGGGGAAATCACTAGGGCGATGCCTCGCGGTTGATACGTCAGGCGGTTATTTTCCCCAGCAATATCATAATTATGGCCGCGATCGAGCCGTTCCATTTCATCAGCATAATAGCGACAAAAATCGATCGCCTCGGAAACCTCTGCATCCACCTGTTGCAGCGCTTTTCCCACTTCCAGCATCACCCAAACCGACAGTTCTGCGCGGCGCTCTTCCATCAGATCGGCTGCTTTTCGCAGAATTCGCGCCCGTTCTGCTGCGGGAGTCGCTTTCCAACCGGGAAACGCTGCTTTAGCGGCATTAAGTGCTGCTTCGGCTTGTTCCACGGAAGCCAAACCAATTTTGGCCACTAACTCCGTGGGGTCAGAGGGATTGACAGAATTAACACTCTCTGCTGTTTGGACAAACTCGCCATTAATATAAGGCAGAATGGTTTTTCCGAGCTGCGGACGTACCGTGTTTAAAGCGGCTTGTGCCCGTTCCCGGTTAGCAACTTGGGCGTAGTCCGTATCTGCCGCATTCTTAAACACTGTGGTTTTCTGGGGTCGAGATCCCGTAGTTTGAACCACTGGAGGCGCGATTAATTCTTCAATGGGGCGGTCTTCTTGACTTTGCCGTAAGAAGGAACTGTTTGCGGTATTTTCCAGTAAGCGGCGAATCAAATACGCCATACCGGGGAGGAGACTGCCGTAGGGAGCATACATCCGCACTCGCAACCCTCGGTTAACCATTGCTTTAGCGAGGCGATCGCCCATTCCATACAGCACTTGGTATTCAATGCGACGGCGAGGAATGTTCAGGGTTTCGGCAATGGCGATCGCCCTAGCTTGCGATCGCACATTATGGGAACCAATGGCAGCGTTGAGAACTTCATGGTTTTCCAACAGCAGGCGCGTGAGCAATTCAAAGTTAGCATCGGTAGCAACTTTATCATCAAACACGGGTTGCGGCCAGTTATGTTGCACCGCTTGAATGGTTTCCTGATCCCAATATGCCCCTTTCACCAAGCGAATGGTAATCGGATTTCCGCGCTCTTTTGCCCAAGCAATTAAGCCATTTAAGTCAGCTTCTGACTCGCGCAAATAGGCTTGCAGCGTTACCCCAATATCAGTACGGGTTTTAAATTCCTCTTCGAGTAACAGTTCCTTAAGAATCGCCAGGGTAATATCTTTATAGACATACTGCTCCATATCGAAATGGATAGCAGCCTCCTTTTCTTGGGCATGGCGCAGGAGGGTGCGAATACGCTCCATAACCCGTTGCTTAGACCCCTCAGCATCCAAGGGATCGAACTGAGAATAAAACGCTGTCAGCTTCACGGAAACTTGCACCTTGGGCAAGGGTTCCCCATCTGCTGCATCAATTTCGGGGATTGTTTTCCAGCGTGCCGCAGCTTCCGTGAGGCGATCGATCAGATCGATATAGCCTTGCAGATAGGCTTTGGCTTCCGTTTCCGTAATCACCGCTTCCCCCAGTAAATCTAGGGTAAATGCCATCTTCTCTTTGCGAAGATTTTCTACAGTTTTCAGCACCTGCCCCGCAGTTTCCCCAGCAATGTATTTCCGCGCCAAGGTTTCTACCGCAGTCGATACAGTTGTTGCTGCCACTTGTCCCGGCATCGAATCAGCATTGGTAAAATTAAGAATCCCCTTCAATGCGCCAGGTAATTCGACCGCCTCAGTTGTCATATATTCCTGCAAATGCCGCGCCACTTCTGCCTTAGAGCGCAATGCAGGTAAACAATCAATAAACCGGAACAATTGCACCCGCAGCCCTGGGTTACTCATGGCCCAGTCTAGAAGCTTATCATCCCAGCGCATTTGGTCTCGCATCTGGGCAAAGATGGAGCGTTTTTCCCCTTGCGCTGCGAGAAGTTGTTTGGCGATCGCCTGGGTTTGGCTCTCATACGTTGGATTTTCGACTTGTGCTACCACGGATTTTCCCCCCTCCATATAAATGGGTTGATATACATCGAGGTTTTATCTTGATTTTTTGTGTATTTTTCCAATATATCTCGAAAATACGGTATTATAATAGTTTTGTTTAAACTCCAAAATATTAGTTCTCGTAATACGATTTGGCGTGTCATCACTGAGTAAGTCAAATGACTCATTATTCATGACTGATTATGGCTCAAACTCTTTCTGCACAAAACATTACCCTGGGAAATCTCAAACAAACCTTGGGACTGCAAGTCGCTAAAAATAGCGAATTTTTTACCGAATGGTCAGAACCCCTTCCTTCTTTAACGGAGATTGAACAACAAACGCTCGATCGCGTGAAAGCCAATTTTCAAGACTTGATGGACGACCCCCCGTTACTGGAAAACACCGTTAAAATGGTCATCCTCGCTCCCTTGCTCGATTGTGCTGGATTTTACCGTCGTCCTTTTCGCATCGAAACAGAAACCAGCATCGAAATTGAGCTAGAAGACGAAGGAAGGATCGTTCGAGGCAGAATCGATATCCTCGTCGTTAAAAACCGATTGTGGCTCGTTGTAATTGAATCCAAACGCAGTGATTTTGCCGTTACCCGTGCCATTCCTCAAACCTTAAGCTATCTGTTAGGCAACCCGGAACTGCAACACCCCACATTTGGCATGATTACCAATGGCAATGAATTTCTCTTTCTCAAAGCCTCTCATACTCCCACAGTCCAATACAGAACATCTAGACTGTTCTCCTTAATTAATCCCGACAATGAACTGTATGAAGTTCTAGCCATTCTGAAGCGTTTAAGCCAAGTTTTTTAGCTGTAGGTGTAGGCAAGCATCTTGGTGAAAACCTCAATTTCTACACTACACCTTGCCCACCCTACGCTCTTAAGCTTGTCGAGCCAATACAATCACAATACAATTCAGAGCAGCTCTAAGATACAGCGCAAAGCGCTGTA
>DDLS01000056.1:6430-11680 GCA_002340255.1 Cyanobacteria bacterium UBA2566 | reverse complement strand
TTTCAACCCATTTTTCTGATAACTTATCGGAACATGCTACTAACGGAACTATCTTCATGGATACGCCAAATGGTTTCTCCAACCAAATTAGCCACAGATAACACCCGCAGTTGAGGGAAGTACTTATCTTCAGGCAATTGAATCGTATTCGTAACAATCACCTCTTCAAATACGCCACTAGAAAGACGCTCAACGGCTGGATGGGAGAAAACAGCATGGGTAGCACAAGCATACACTTGTCTTGCGCCTTTTTCACGCAGCATTCTCGCCCCTTCAGAAATGGTTCCGGCAGTATCAACCATGTCATCGACTAATACGGCAGTTTTGCCTTCCACGTCTCCAATGAGATTGAGTACTTCAGCCACATTGTGAGCTTGACGGCGCTTATCAATAATGGCTAAAGGCGCATCATTGAGTTTTTTAGCAAATGCTCTCGCTCTCGCCACTCCACCGACATCAGGAGAAACTACGACTAGATCGGGTAATTGCTTACTTAAAAGATAATCAATTAAAACGGGAGAACCATAAACATGGTCACAGGGAATATCAAAATAGCCTTGAATCTGAGCAGAATGCAAATCCATGGCTAAGACACGACTGGCTCCAGCTTCGGTAATTAAATTAGCCACTAATTTAGCGGTAATCGATTCACGACCAGCCGTTTTACGGTCAGCCCTGGCGTAACCATAGTAGGGGATAACCGCTGTAATTTGGCGGGCAGATGCTCGACGACAAGCATCTATCATGATCAACAGCTCCATTAAATGGTCGTTGACTGGAGAGCTTGACGGTTGAATCAAATAAACATCGCAACCGCGAATCGACTCTTGAATTTGAACATAAAGTTCGCCATCAGCGAACCGTTTACGAACCATTGGCCCTAGATCCACCCCTAAATAGCGGGCGACTTCTTGAGCCAAGAATAAGTTAGCAGAGCCAGCAAATAACCGAAGGCGGTTATTTTCATTGACAGATGGTAGCGTTGGCTGAATTGCCAAAGTCGCAGAACGGATCACGACAAACCCTCGAAGCGCACTCATTGGCAATCTTATCACTAGAAATTGGCTTATTATTATGTATTTTTTATGAAAAGTTTATGATTGACTGATTTAAGGAAGGAAAAATTGCTCAAAAAGCTGATGATGGGGTTAACAATAGAGACGATTTTGGGTTGTGGTTGGGTTAAGGGGTGATGTGGGTGATGAGTTGATCGAGTTCGGTTTGCATGGTATTAAGAACTTGCTGATAGCAGGACTCAACATAATCAAAATCGCTAGCTGCTTTGCGTCCGTAGGTTGGGAAGCGGATGGGTGGACAAATGCGGGTATGAATCTGAATGGGTAGGGGAATATGGGGCAAGGGGCCAAAGGCAATTCCCCAGGGAAGTCCAAGATAAATGGGGAAGACTTCAGGATCGATGTCATAAACCCAAGGCATTCCCCATTCATGGAGTTGTTTCATCAGGGGATAAATATCGCCTAGAACCATGAGGGTATCATGGGCCCCATAGGAAATGGCGGGGATGATGGGGATGTTTTGGCGCAGCGCCAGTTTAATGAATCCTTTACGGCCGGCGAATTGGATTTGATTCCGTTGAGAATGGGGACGAAAAACGTCTTGCGCTCCTCCGGGATAGACGAGGACACTGGCCCCTTTTTGGAAGGCGGCGATCGCCATTTTCGGGTTAGCTCGAACGGCTCCAACAGCCACGGCTTCTTTGGCCAAAGCAGGATTGAGTTCCCAAATATGGCGGTGCATTAATCCGTAAACTAGGCGCTGTGTTCCAAAATGGCGAAACCAATCATAAATCATCATGACCATATCTGGAGAGACTAAGCCGCCGTTATGGGAGCCAACGATCAGGACTTGTTCATCGCTGGGAATATGATGCCAACCCTCGGTTTGTACGCGAAAATAGTACTGATAAAACCAGCCCCAAACTGACATCCAAGATTGAATGACTTGGGGGTTTCGTTCGTCTAGAGACCATCCATCTCCGGGTTTTTGATGCAGAGTGTTTGTCATGGGGGGGTTGAAGATTGGCGATCGCCTTCTTTAAACACAGGTCAAATCTCGATCTTTAACTGCTCTTTTGATCTGTGTCAACCAACTGCTGCTTCAAAAGGATTTGAGATTAGATTATCTTTTGCGAATACTTATCAATATATCTGAAATCAGTCTTGGCATTAAATCACTCGGTCATTACCTCCATCAACAGGGACTTGTGCAGCCGTCGTTTTTGCAAATAGGGGGCCGCACATTTCGGCGGCAAGTTCAGCGACAGAATGGCTATCAACTTCTACTTTTAAAACATTATTGGTTTTATATTCTTCCACGGTTAAACCATAATGGGCGGCGCGAGCATTGAGGACATCTTCTGTCCATAAACCGGTGTCAAATACGGCATTGGGATGGAGGGTGTTGAGGCGGATTTTGTCTTTGCCCCACTCTAATGCAGCAACGCGCATGAGTTGATTTAAAGCTGCTTTAGAAGCAGAATAGGCGGCGGCTCCAGGCCCGGGGGCGGGGACATTTTTAGAGCCGATGACCACAACTCGACCGCCTTGAGGCGCGAGTTTGAGCAAGGGATAGGCTTGGCGTAAGAGGGCAAGATTGGCATCTAAATTGACTGACATCACTTTGCGCCATGCGCTAGTATCGAGGTCGGCAATGGGGCATCCTCCGGGAAAAATGCCAGCGTTGAGGATGAGCATATCTAAGCCACCAAACTGTTGCACAGCTTGTTCTAGAGCGGCAGTGAGGGCAGTTTCGTCGGTAACATCGCAGGTGATGCCATGGAAGTCGGCGCGGTTATAGAGGGCTTCAATGTTGGTATCGATATCTAAACCGATAACGGCTGCTCCTCGCTTGAGCAGGGAGTCTACACAGGCTTTGCCAATGCCAGAGGCTGCACCAGTGACTAGGGCAATTTCACCCGTGAACAGGGGAGATTTGCCACCTTTGCGGAGTTTCACTTGTTCTAAGTCCCAGTATTCGACGGCAAAGATGTCTTTGGCAGAGAGTGCCTGATAGCCGCCTAGCTGCGTGCTAGTACTGATAATGTCGATGGTATGGTCGTAAATGTCAGCAATGATATGGGCTTGTTTCACGGTTTTGCCTACAGTACACATACCCAGTTCTGGGTCAAGAATGACTCTGGGGATGGGGTCGAGGATGGTTAAATCTGGCGTAGCGTGGGTGCGGAAATAGGCTTGATAGGCTTCCACATAACTTTGAATATCTTGCCCAACCAGGGGTAGGCGTTTAGTGCGAATGACGTGATCTGGGGTTGCAGGGCCTCGTTGGCAGATGTGCCCAATATCGTCTCGTTGGGCAAAGTTGAGGGTTTTGGGGTTGCGGTGAGTGCTGAGAATGATGGGAAATTGGGCGGTTTTGGAAAGGGTATGGCGCAGTTGGGCTAGGGTTTGACTGAGGGGGGCAGGTTCTGGCAGAGGCTGTTCAGGAATAGAAGTAATAGCCCCTTGTTTTTGTAGATAACTTTCTGCTTGACTGACTAGCTCAATCATGCGTTCATAGGATTCTTGGGCGGTAGCTCCAAAGGAAAAGATACCATGATTCATGAGTACCATGCCGAGGGTATGCTCTCCTGCTTCTAGAGCAAATTGACGGGCACAGACTCGCGCGAGGTCAAATCCGGGCATGACGTAGGGTATGACGATCAGGCGATCGCCATAAATCTCTTCTATCCGCTCTCTGCCATTGGCTGTATTTGTAACCGCAACAATGGCATCCGCATGGGTATGATCGACGTATTTGTAGGGCAAGATAGCGTGCAAAATCGCCTCTACAGACGGAGAAGGAGCGTTGGCACGGGTCATCTGGGTTTTCAGTTCATTGACCATTTGCGGGTCGGACAACTGCTCTAGTTGTGCCAATTTCAGCAAGTGAGGAATCCGTACCGGGGCAAATCCTTTGGCTTCAATGGTGGCCAGATCCCATCCGCTCCCTTTGACGTAAAGAATGTCTTCTTTTTCTCCAAAGAGGTTCGTTTCTTTGACTTTTACGGAGGTATTACCGCCTCCATGGAGGACGAGGGAGGGGTCTTTTCCTAATAAGCGCGAGGTATAAACTCTTTGTTCTAAATCTGTTGTATATTGAGCAGCTTCGCCCGGATTCCACAAGTTTTTAACCATAATTTTATAGCGCTTTGTGCTGGTAATGGGTAACCACTTTTTACTTTAAAAGTACTTATACGGCAATACAGCTAAGGGGCTTAAGCCCCTTATTTAATGCACAATGATAGAGAAACTAACAGCAGTTTACTCACTGAGGATTTGAGGAACTTTAAAAAAGTCCCCATCGCGATCGGGAGCATTGTCTAAAAGCGCTTCTCGAAACTCATCTGGAGTCAGCAAATCATCGCGGGTGATATTGCTTAATTCGATCGCCCGCGTGGTGGGGGGAACGCCTTCGGTGTCCAACTCATTGAGCTGTTCCACATAGTCGAGAATCTGGCTCAGTTCACCACTAAACTGGGCTTCCTCTTCCGAAGTCAGGGCTAAACGGGCAAGATGGGCCACTTTATGAACTTGTTCTTGGTCGAGCATAAGGGTTGTGAAAGATGACAGAAAACAATAGACTTAGAAAAAGACTTCGCCTTGCGATCGCCCGGTATTTTTCAACCAGTTTTGGGCTTCGATATAGTTATTGGGAGCCATTTTAATCGCCCGGTTCCAATAATCTGCGGCGATATCAAATAATGCTTCTGCTTTCTCATTATCACCCTCGGCTTTGATCTGTTCCCCTTTATAGTGATAAATGACTGCGATATTATTCAAGGCTTGGGGCATATTATCATTCAAATCCAAGGCTTGCTCATAATAGTCGATCGCCTGGTCATGCTCCCCGTTACTGGCATGGATCAAGCCGACATTGTAGAGGATGTAGCTGCGATCGTTAGCATCTTCCTCTAACTTCAACGCCTCATAATAATTATCCAAAGCCTCCGCATACTCACCATCAGCCTGGGCAGACATCCCATCGCGATAATAGGCAAAGGCAGTTTTCGACTTATTGCTCGTGGGCAGAATCTTCAAAATAATATCTGCCATCACCGTAAAGCTTTTATCAATAAAGTTATCGTTGCGCTGGGTTCTCGGCATAACGGTTTAGATTAAGAGGTTTCAACTCGCCATTGTAACAAGGATAGATGCTGATACGATACCCGCTTTAAACTCAGGGCTGTTTCATGCTCCCCAGAAAAATACCCCTCTTTCGGCAGAGTGACAA
>DDLS01000056.1:0-6371 GCA_002340255.1 Cyanobacteria bacterium UBA2566 | reverse complement strand
AGTGACAAAAGAGGGGTATCTAGATATTCCCCTATACTGCACCTCTCTAGCGTCCGCAAAGATACCCAAATGGGCAAACCGAGATCGTTGTTCAAAATCCACCGGGAAATGGCTTGTAACCGTGTCGTTTTCCCTGAACCTGGTTCGCCAATAATCGCCAAACGCTTACCCCCGCTCTGGGGACTCTTTCCCTGTTTCAGTACATCGGTGCAAAACTGATCTGGGGAATTTGGTGCTGTTGCAACCGTTCAATCTGCCGATCTAAACCAGGAGCCAATACCTTCGCATCGGCACGTCCGGTAACAAGATTAATTAAAACGGGCAATAAAACACCAGATAACGGATCGATCATGGGAGAACTAACCCCAGCTTTGAAGAGAATTATGCTTAACGATGAGTATAGCGTTTCTGGTATCAATTAAGATTGGCTTGATAGATCGCAAGGACAACTGTTTCAGAGGTGGTATTATTGAACGCGAGTCCAAACTTTAGAGGTTTGAGATTATGATTAGCTTTTTTCTCACTTGGGCTTTAGCGGCGATCGCCTTGGCGATAACTGCCTATATTGTCCCCGGTTTGGCGATCTCCAGTTGGCAAGCAGCGGCTGTTGGAGCGATCGTTATGGGGTTGGTTAATGCTATTGTTAAGCCCATTTTGACGATTTTGACGTTGCCGTTAACTATTCTCAGTTTAGGCTTGTTCTTACTGGTGGTTAACGCCATTTCCCTTTCGTTAGTCGGCTATTTTACTCCTGGATTTACAATAGCCGGTTTTTGGCCAGCCGTGTTTGGGTCAGTTGTATTATCTTTGGTTTCCTGGTTAATCGATCAATTTACAGGAAAGGAAGCCAATAACGATTAAGTTGAAGTTGAATTGATGTTTGCCTTCTCCCACCTCCTTCTCCTGCACTCATGTTGTAGGGTTGCCAAATCCTATCCAGTAACGCTTGTGGGCGAGGAGGTAGGGGGATAGGCAGAGAGGTGAAGCTTTTAAATGTGGGTTAAGAAATACGGTTCAGGCGGTTGCGTAGGGAAAGGCGGAAGATCGATCGCATACAGAAGAAGCTAAACAAACCCGATCCACAGAGTAGGGCAATCGCCCATCCGAAAAATTGTCCCACAAACAGAATCGTGCTGGAAATCAAGGTAAACCCAGCACCACAGAGATAGAGTACACTTTGCACTCCTAAGCTCAAAGACTCTAAAAGGCGATCGCTCTCTTTCGCTTTGACGGAAAACGCTAAGTCTCCCGTATCCATCCGTTTCCCTAACTGTGCCAAGAAGCGATCGGTAACCGTTGGTTTTTGAAAAGGGGACTGCACCCATAACTTCACCTGTCGCAGGGTTTCCCCGACTAAATACCCTGTCCCCTTCCCTGCGGCTACTTCCCGAACAAAGGGTTGAGAAGAAGTAGCAAAATTATATTCGGGGTCTAAAATACGGGCAATGCCATCTAAGGTGGTTAAAGCCTTTAACACAAACGTCATTTCTGCGGGTAAGCGAAACGGCTGCTCTTCAAACATAGCATAAAGTTCATCTTTAATTAAGGTAAACTCGCGGAAATTTACAGGTCGTTCCGTAAACCGATCCAACAAAAATGTAATCAAGCGACGCACAGGAGTCATATCTTTCATGGGTTCAATTAAACCCATATTGATTAATGTCTCCACGACTTCGTCGGTATCCTTGCGTAAGACAGCAAAGAAATTGCGGATCATCTGGTCTTTGGCTAAAGATTTAATTTCCCCCATCATGCCAAAATCATAGAAAATAAGTTGCCCTTTAGAGGTAACAGCTAAATTACCAGGATGGGGATCAGCTTGGAAAAAACCATCTAAGAGCAGTTGCTTGAGATAGCAGCAAATGCCCACTTGGTTGATTTTCTGAGGGTCTAAACCGCAAGCGATCAAGGCTTCTCGATTGTCCACTTTAATACCCGGTAAATATTCGATGGTTAAGACCTTGTTTGTGGTATAGCGCCAATAAATCTGGGGGACGAGAATATCGGGATGGTTGACAAAGTTATGCCGAAAACGGTCTGCATTTAAGGCTTCTTGTTTATAGTCAATTTCTTGATAAAGAATGCGGAAAAATTCACCATAGATAGTTCGTAGTTCATATTTGCGCGTCCAAGCGAAGAGGAATTCAGTGACTTGGATGCCTCGATAGATGGCTTTAGCATCCACATCAAATAAGGCTCTTAAGCCGGGACGTTGAACTTTAATCACGACTTCTTCTTGGGTGTGGAGGATGGCGCGATGGACTTGCCCTAAACTGGCAGCAGCGAGGGGTAGGGGATCAAAATTGCGGAAGATTGCGCCTACGGATGCGCCTAGTTCTAGTTCGATAATGGCGATCGCCTCGTCCACGTCAAAGGCTGGAACTCGATCTTGCAGTTGTTCCAATGCTTCTACATATTCGACGGGTAAGAGATCTGCCCTAGTGGAGAGAGATTGACCAATTTTAATAAATGTCGGCCCTAGTTTGAGTAGGGTTTGTACTAAACCCCTCGCCCGTTTGCGTTTGAGAGCGGAAGAAGCCCCCCCACGCCAACGATCCCAGAGTAACAGAGCGATGAAGCGAGTCGCCGCCATAAACACTTGAATTTGGCGAATGATGGGAGAATAGGTGAGTTTTTGCCAGCGCCGCGATCGAGGTTGACTAATTTTGAGCATTCTGGGAATTACCCGTTACGTTCCTTAAATTCTGACTTCTTAGCTACTCTAACCTATTCCCTATTGCCTATTTCCTCGTGGGAAACGCTATCACTCTGGGGGAGGAGAAGGGTAAAACAGGTTTCCCAAGCCGATCCAGAGGCGAGAGGCTCACTACTGACGTTAATGGTTCCTCCTAATTGTTCCACCAAAGCCTTCACGAGGGCTAGACCTAAGCCCGTTCCGGCGATCGCCCGATCCGTAACTCCAGTTCCGCGACGGAATTTGTGGAAAATCTCCGCTAATTCAGTATTCTGAATGCCCATACCTCGATTGGCGATCTCCACAGCTACTCCATCTCTCCCATCTGCGCGATCGGGTTGTACAGAGATCCTAACTTGACTTTGAGCATCGGAGAATTTGCCCGCATTAGCAAGCAACTCTGCTAGAATGCGCTTGAGGCTATCTGGCTCTGTCTCTAGATTGGTCGATTCTGGAGCGATTTCTAGGTTGAGTTTCAACTGCTTATGACTCCATCGAGTTTCAAATCCTGCGGTTGTCGTCTCCATGAAATCTTGCACATCAATAGTTTGACCCTCCATCTCAATTGTCTGCTCTTCTAATTCTTGCAATGTTAATAAGTCATCGATCAGATGAATTTCCTGTTGACATTGGCTCTCCAAAATCTCCAGATATTTTTGTTGACGATCGGGTGAAATTTCCGGTTGACGCAACATCCGGATTGCCAAGCTCATACTGGTTAAAGGAGTCCGCAGTTCATGACTAATGGTACTTAAGAATTCATCCTTCAGTTCATTCAGATGGCGGAGTTCTTCAACCTGGCGGCGAGTTTGTTCATAGAGTTTCGCTTGCACCTTTAGGCTTAATTCGAGTTGAGCGGTGCGCTCTGCCACTAACACTTGAAATTGACGTAGGGTTTGAGGATTTGGGGCAACAGAACAACCCTTCTCTAGGGATACACTCTCCAAATTTACGTTATCATTTTCCATCTTATGATTCCATTCTGGAGAGACAATATCAGTGTAGCCTAGTTTATAATTGGCTAAGTCAACGGGAAGGGTACAAGTTGAATCTGTAGTATTGTTAGTTTTCAAAGCCTTCAGTTCCATCAGTCCTGTACCCCCAGATTCGTGAATAGTTCAGTTAAAAAAGGAGGAAGTATTTAGCTTCCATTCAAGTAGAGACTCCAATAGTGGAAATCAAATGGTTGAAACTCGCTCCAATCTTTGAATCCATTGACTCGAATTTCTTCTGGAGAAATCTCAACTCCAGGTTACAATAATCTTCTACCGTAAGAAATCCGAGAATTCCGCAAACTTTCTTAAAACCGTAAGCGGTTGATTAGAACTTGCACCCAAACTTAGTTCTCTTTTAATGTTTTCTTAAGAAGTAAACCTAGGCTAGGCTATGACCAGCGTACAAGACTCCCTGCCCTCTCGAAACACTGCACCTGAGATCCGCTCGGTGACCTCTTCAACTCAAATAATTGGAACGGTCAAAGGCCCAGGCGAAACAGGGAATCAATATGTATTTATTACAACGAATAATCGTCAAGTGAAAATTGGAGAATTTGTTTATTATTCTTTAATTTCAGGCGATCGGAATCAAAAAATTCTGGGCAAAATCTCTAACATAAGTCTTATCGATCACTTTCCAGATCGCATATTTGCTGACCCAGAAACTAGCCCAGAGGCGATCGCTGCCTTAGTCGGATTTACGGACAAAAACCCCGAACTCTACGAGGTGACTGTAGACGTAATTGGATATTTTCACCGAAGTTTAGGCTTTCTGAATCCTCGCCAGTCTCCCGATCCAGGAGCAAAGGTAATGTTAGCGAGCGATCGCTTCTTGCAGTCCATCATTAACCGCAAACAGCAAGGAGAAATGGGTAGCGCCCACATGGGATCGATTCTCCTGCGTCCCGGAGGCAATGTGCCCGTCGTTTTAGATGTCAAAGAATTAGTCAGTACCCACTTAGCCATTCTCGCGGGCACGGGTTCCGGAAAATCCTATACGGCTGGGGTACTGATTGAAGAATTTCTCGCCCCCCACAACCGCGCCCCCGTCTTAATTTTCGACCCCCACGGAGAGTATGGAACTTTAGCGGACTTACAAGGGTATTCCGCCTTTCACGGCGAAGATGGCTATAGTCCCCAGGTGAAAATTCTGCTGCCAGAAGATGTGCATATCCGCCTGTCATCCTTGGATTACTACGATATTTTGATGCTGTTGCCGACTATGAGCGATCGCCAACAGTCCATCCTCAGCAAAGCCTTTAATATCCTCAAAAAACACAAAAACTCTGAATATCGCTGGGATGTCCAAGACCTGATCGCGGCTGTTTTTGAAGCCGATCGCCAAACCGACGACGAAGGCAACGAAAAAGTCGGAACCTCAGCACCTGCTCTAGAATGGAAACTCGAACGGTTAGAGCGATCGCCCCATTTCCACGCCTACAAACACCTCACCCCCCAAAACCTCTTTGAACCCGGTCAAGTCACCGTTCTGCAAATGAACGAAATCCCCCAAGAAGAACAACAAGTCATCTGCGCCGCTCTTCTACGCCAAAGCTATCAAGCGCGGATGAACACCCAAAAACAAAACCTCCTCCCCGACGATGACAACTATCTTCCCTTCCCCGTCTTCATTCTCCTCGAAGAAGCTCATCGCTTCGCCCCTGCCCACGAACCCTCACGCTGTAAAGCCATGCTGCGAACCATCCTCAGTGAAGGGCGTAAATTTGGTTTAGGAGTCGGACTGATTACCCAACGCCCCGGTAAACTCGACTCCGACGTACTCTCCCAATGCATGAGCCAATTTCTACTCCGCATTATCAACCCTGTAGACCAAGACAGCCTCAAACATGGAGTAGAAGCAGCCGGACGAGACCTGCTCAACGAACTTCCTGCCCTCACCAAAGGTCAAGCTATTATCGCTGGAGCTTGTGTGAATACTCCCGTCCTCTGTCGCATTCGCCAACGCCTCACCCGTCATGGAGGTGAGACTCTCAACGCACCTCAAGAGTGGCAAAATTACTTTCAAAAAGACCAGCAACAACAACGACAAGCCAGCGTTGCCCCTCCAGCCAAAAGAGAATCCCCCCAAGTGTTTAATGGACGAAGTATCGATTAAGGTTGGGCGATCGTTTTCTGTCACTTTCCAGGTTCAATTATAAATGTCTTCTCGCGGTATACCCATGTCTACCAAATCTTGAGCCGGATTAAGTTCAGTGAGGTTTTTATGAATCAAAATTTTACCCTTCTTAATATCAATATGAATAATGCAGCATCAATTCACTTCAACCCTTGCCAACCTATATTCATCCACTGATAATAATCGTGAATTGTATCAAAAACAAGTTGCACTTTAACTTCATCATCATCTCGATCGTCTTTGGTCTATTCACTTAGAATATTTTCTATTGCTAGAGTGCCTTAAACTCCAATCTAACTCCTAACCAACTGATTCACTGCTATAATTACCAGCACGAAGTGTAGGAGTGTTTTCCATGCCAATAGAAGGTCTTTTCCCAATTATATTGCTTGTCGCTACATTTTTGTGTTCTCTGGTCGCTGGATTTCTATTGGCTTTTGCAATAGTTGTTATGCCAAGCATAAAACAATTAAACGACCGGGAGTTTATTCGAGCATTTCAAGTCATTGATGGCATTACAGTACTTTGCGCTGTAACGGAGTAC
>DDLS01000193.1 GCA_002340255.1 Cyanobacteria bacterium UBA2566 | reverse complement strand
TTCTGCTTGACCTATTTACCCCATGCTGAGGCATGGGGTGCTATGGTGATTTTGTGTTGAATGTGTGTTGAGCGCAGGTTTCCAAAATCCGATTTCGGAGGTCAAAGTCTTACGGGATCGAAGATTGACAATAACGCGCCCTGGAGGACTTGAACCCCCGACATCAGGTTTTGGAGACCTGCGTTCTACCAACTGAACTAAGAGCGCACTGGTTGGTTTGGATTAACCTAAGCCCTCTAATTATACACATCAATTGGAATTTGTGTCAAGGGGAAGGCGTTATTTAGTCTTAGTCTTGATTTTTGTATCTAAGGGACGATCAAAGCGCTGTTTGAGACGAGTTGCTTTACCAACGCGATCGCGCAAATAATAGAGTTTGGCTCGGCGGGCTTTTCCTCGGCGAGTCACTTTAATATTGGTGATGCGTGGAGAATGGAGTAAAAAGACTCGTTCTACGCCCACACCTTGGAATATTTTGCGCACTGTTATGGTTTCATTGATGCCACCATTGCGCTTGGCAATCACCACACCTTCATAGGGCTGGGTTCTTTCTTTTCCACCTTCTCGGATTCTCACGCCGATTTTTACTGTATCTCCAACATAGATTAGAGGAATCTCTGGTTTCATTTGTTCCGCTTCTATAGAGCGGATGATTTCTTGAGCGTGCATGGGCTTATCTATCTTAAAAACTCACAATTTTTTATAATAACTCAAGATTTTATATTCTGTCTAGGGGAATGGGAGGACAGGGAGGGCAAATGCATACTATATTTTGGCTTAACGACGGAATCCAATTTTCAGAGATCGATCCCTTGAGTTGAGCTTACCCTGGTACTATAGCCCCGATCTGCCACTCTTAGAAATCCTAAGGAATTTCTAAGAGTGGCAGCCTGCAATTTATGTTAAAAAAAATACCTTAAAACAAGAGTTTTTCTTGTCAACTGGAAAAATCAGCAATCAATCTCTGAAACAAACACTTGAAATGAGTCAAACAATAGATCGGAAAATTCACGAGTTCATAGAAAAATCTCGGGGATTAACAGGGCAAATCATCCAAGAACGAGAGCCTTGGAATACAGAAGTTACAGCGCAAGCCATCAGACATTTTGCTTATGGGATTAGCGACGATAATCCCCTCTGGCTCGATCCAGATTACGCCCGGAAGAGCGATTATGGCCGTCTCGTGGCACCGCCAACTTTTCTAACCTCAGTTTTGTATCCAGCACTGCATGGGTATCTAATGAAATTACCCATGTCTAATTTGATTGGAGAGCTAGAATATGAATGGTTCCACCCAATTTTAGAAGGAGATTCTTTAAGAGCGTCGGCGAAACAAACAGGGGTTTACGAGTCTAAGAACCGTGAAAATCGTTCCTTGGTTTGCATCCTCTCTGAAACAAGCTACTGGAATCAAAAGGAAGAATTAGTCGGTAAAGCCAAGAGTAATTTGGTCTGGATTGCACGGACGGAAAACGATTTTTTAGTGAATCGTTCGATTTACGAATATTCGGAGGAAGAATTGGCCGAGATGCGCGAAGCCTTAGATCGGGAAAGTCGAAGGGGCGATCGCCTTTTATGGGGAGAAGATGTCGAGATTAATGCCAAACTCCCCCCTTTAGTTCGCGGCCCCTTAACTGTCGGCGATTTGATTTGTTGGCAAGCAGCGACTGGGCCACCTTATCGCCCTGGGGCTTTAGGGTATCGCGATACTCTCAAAGCTCCTCATGCTTCGGTGAAAAATCCGATAACTGGCTGGCCAGTTAAATATTCTCAACAGCATGAAGATTTTCTCTTGGCCAAACAACGGGGTATGTCCGCACCATTTGATAATGGCGTAATGCGCTTTGCTTGGCTAGCCCCGTTACTGACAAACTGGATGGGCGATCGCGGACAGCTTAAACGATTATCAGTACAGATGAACGCTCCAGTTTTATATGGGGATACGATTTGGTATGAAGGAACCGTTGTTAAAAAAACAGAACGTGACTCGGGAATTTTAGTTAAAATCAAAATTACTGGCACAAATCAACTTGGAGAACTAACAACCACAGGAGAGGGAGAGGTTTTACTTCCCTCTCGAATAAACGAGCCTCAAGAATGTCCACTGGAAATTTTCGTACCCAACTCTTATACTGAAGAACCCTGTTTTCATCAGTTAATCGAAGGGCAAGTGGAACGAAGACCGGAGGCGATCGCGCTTGTGGATAATTGCCGACAGCTAACCTATCGAGAATTAAATCGGCAAGCTAACCAACTGGCCCATTATCTAAAGCAATTCCATCTTGAACCTAACACTTTAATCGGAATCTGCCTAGACCGTTCTTGCGAATTTGCGATCGCTATTCTTGCTATTCTCAAAGCAGGTAGCGCTTATTTACCCCTAGACTCTGAATATCCCTCAGAGCGTTTAGCATTTATGTTGAAAGATGCTAAAGTTCCGATTTTAGTCACTCGGAAAGAACTCGGAAAGATAGTTCCAGAGTCAGACCTAATATTTGTTTATCTCGACTCAAAACAGTCAGAAATTGCTGGGCAAAGCTTAGAAAATCCAGCAGACGAAGTAAGCTCTAATAATCTAGCTTATGCCATTTATACTTCTGGCTCGACAGGTCAACCCAAGGCTGTTTGCATTCCCCACTACAGCTTATCTTCTTATATGCGGTCTATTGGATTCCCTTTGGGAATTGAAGAAAGCGATAAATATTTACACACCGCTTCTTTTTCATTTTCAGCAGGGGTGAGACAAACGCTCTTACCCTTATTTATTGGTGCAACATTAGTCATTGCCGATCGGCAACAACGACAAGACCCAGTACAGCTTTTCCAACTGATTAAAAATACTGAAGTAACTATCTGGGATACGGTACCGACAATCTGGCAATTTTGTATCAATTTTTTGCAAGAACTCGATGAAAAAGCAAGACTCGATCTGCTAAATAATTCCTTGCGATTAATTTTGGTTACAGGAGAACCTTTAGCTTGGAATACTCCCCACGATTGGCGTTACCAACTCCAACATAATGCTCGAATAATTAATCTTTACTCCCAATCTGAAACTACAGGAACAGTGAGTTATTATCTCATTCCTGAAGAGTTTAACCAGGAAACCGGAATCGTACCTCTCGGAAAGCCTCTTCAAGATGTAACAATTCTCTTACTTGACGAAAATTTAAACCCAGTACCAGAGGGCGAAATTGGTGAACTTTGCGTCGCAGGTAAACGTCAAGTACGGAGTTATCTCAATCGTCCAGAATTAACCAGAAAGAAATTTATCATTAACCCCTTTGAAGGAATTACCCACCTTTATAAAACAGGGGATTTAGCTCGTTATTCACCTGAAGGAATATTAGAATTTGTTGGAAGAAGCGATCGCCGCATAAAAATCAGAGGACTTAGAGTCGAACTAGAAGGAATAGAAGTGACGCTAAATAGGCACCCAGATGTAAAAGAAACTGTAGTAATTGCTCGGAATGATTTTCTAAAAGCTAATAATTTAGTAGCTTATGTTGCTCTCAAGAATTATTCTTTAATCCTTGAAAAGCCCTCAGTAATTAAAGAGGAGTTGCGAAACTTTGTCGCAGAAAAACTACCAGAACATGCCGTACCAAGCCTCTTCATTTTTTTAGATTCTTTGCCGCGAAATTCTAACGGAAAATTAGAGCGACGCAATCTTCCTTCTCCCGAATTATTACGCCCACAAAAAAGTAATTATGTCTCTCCTCGCGATGAGTTGGAATTAGAGTTAACGAAAATTTGGGAGAGCGTCTTAGAAACTCAACCCATCGGCATACAAGACAACTTTTTTGCCTTAGGTGGTCACTCGATTTTAGCGGTACGGTTGTTTGCCAAAATCGAGAAAATCTTTAACCGCAACTTACCTCTATCTATTCTTTTTGATGCTCCTACTATCGAGCAACTAGCTAATCTTTTGCGTCAGCAGGGATGGTCGGCAAGTTGGTCATCTTTTTATCACACAATTAAGCTCATCAACCGCGACAACGATATTCCTCTCTCCTTTGCCCAAGAAAGACTCTGGTTTTTAGATAAACTAGAGCAAAAAAGTGCTACCTACAACATATTTAGAGCTTGGCGACTGTTCGGAAACTTATCCATCCAGTCACTAGAACAGGCTCTCCAAGAAATAGTTCGTCGTCACAAAAGCCTGCGGACAATCTTCAAAGCAAAAAATGGAGTTCCCATTCAGATCATCAGCCCCACCATAGCAACTCCCCTAAACATTATCGACGTGCAACAACTACCAGAGATAGAACAGGAAAAACAGGTAATAAACTTTGTCAAACAAGAAGCGCAAAAACCCTTCGATCTAGAAAGCGGCCCCCTCCTGCGAGGAAATTTACTACAACTGGATTCGGGAAGTTTTATCTTAACCCTAACCATACACCACATAATTTCCGATGGTTGGTCGATGGGAGTATTATTGGGAGAATTATCGACACTTTATCAAGCCTTCAACAAAGGGGAAAAATCTCCATTAGCAGAACTGCCGATTCAGTACGCGGACTATGGAATCTGGGAGCGAGAGTGGTTAAAAGAACAACAACAACAAAGCCAACTGAACTATTGGAAACAAAAGTTAGCAAATGCTCCCCCATTACTAGAACTGCCCACAGACAGACCCCGCCCTTCAGTGCAAACATTCCGAGGTGGAACAGAATCATTTCAACTCTCGAGGGAACTCACCCAAAAACTGCACGCATTAAGTCAACAATCGGGATGTACCTTGTTTATGACCCTATTGGCAGCATGGAGCAGTTTACTCTATCGTTACAGCCAACAGTCAGATATCTTAGTAGGAACCCCCATAGCTAACCGCCAACACCAAGAAATCGAACCCTTAATTGGCTTTTTTGCGAATACATTAGTCATGCGAACGCAATTTGAAGAAGGGCAGAGTTTTGCGAATGTATTGAAAGGGGTTCGCCAAACAGCAATAGAAGCATATTCCCATCAGGATACCTCCTTCGAGCAGTTAGTGATGGAATTAGAACCATCCAGGTCTTTGAGCTATAATCCCTTGTTCCAAGTGATGTTTGTCTTACAAAATGCAGACATGGGAAACCTAGAATTGCCAGAAGTGAGTTGCTCTCAATTAGAGAGGTCGAGTGTAGTCGCCAAGTTTGACTTAACTCTATCGATGCAGGAGACAGAAGATGGATTAATGGGATATTGGAAATACAACAGGGATTTATTTGAGGGGGCAACTATTGGTCGTTGGATGGGACATTTTCAAGTTTTGCTAGAATCTATAGTTGCGAATCCTCAACAGGAGGTTGAGCAATTACCTTTGTTACCGGAAAACGAGGGGCATAAGATATTAGTGCAATGGAATGATACGACGACCGATTATCCCCAAGATAAGTGCATTCATCAGTTATTTGAGGAGCAAGCGGAATGCACTCCTGATGCGGTGGCGGTTATCTTTGAGAATGACCAACTAACCTATCGAGAGTTGAATGCAAAAGCGAATCAACTAGCACATTACCTGCAAAGTTTGGGAGTCGAACCGGAAGTGCTGGTAGGGATATGTGTAGAGCGCTCTATTGAGATGATAATTGGATTTTTGGCAATTCTCAAAGCAGGTGGTGCTTATGTTCCAATCGACCCGAATTATCCGAGCGATCGCCTTGCTTATATCTTAGAAGATTCAAAGGCACGAGTGCTGTTAACTCAAGAGAATCTTGTCACTAGATTTTCAGGATATAAAACTCAGGTTGTTTGTTTTGAGAAAAACTGGGATACTTTTTCCGGCGAGAATAACATCCAGAACGGCCAAGTCAATTCTGCAAACTTAGCTTATGTCATTTACACTTCTGGCTCAACTGGCAAACCCAAAGCAGTGACTATCGAACATCGAGCGGCGTTAAACCTGTCGGTAGGACTCCAACACGCGATATATGCTATCCCATTGCCACGTCAGCGCAGAGTGAGTGTGAATGCGCCCCTAATTTTTGACGCTTCGGTTCAACAGCTAATTCGACTTTTGCATGGGGATACTCTCTATATCATACCGAAAACGATCCGCTTGAACGGAGATGCTCTTTTATCCTACCTGCAAAAACAGCAGATCGATGTATTTGACTGTACGCCATCACAACTGACACTAATCGTAGAAAAATGGTTCTCTCGCGAAGAGACGCTTCCAGAAATTGTTCTCGTTGGAGGGGAAGCGATAGATGAATTAATTTGGCAAGCATTAGTAAAGGCAAAATATACTCGTTTTTATAACGTTTACGGACCGACAGAATGCACTGTAGACACTACAGTTGCTTCTTGTTATCACAATAGTGTTAAACCAGTAATCGGTCATCCGATCGCCAATACCCAAACCTATATTCTAGACAACCATCTCCAACCCGTACCCATTGGGGTGACTGGAGAACTGCATATCGGTGGTGCAGGGTTGGCTCGTGGTTATCTCAACCGCCCCGAATTAACCGAGCAAAAGTTTATCCCTAACCCTTTTAGCAACGAACCAGGTTCTCGCCTCTACAAAACTGGAGACTTGGCACACTATCTTCCCGATGGCAACATCGAATATATCGGTCGCATCGACAATCAAGTGAAAATCCGAGGATTCCGCATCGAACTCGGAGAAATTGAAGCTGTCTTAACTCAACATCCAAACATCGGCCAAGCCGTTGTTATTGTCCGCGAAGACATCCCAAGAGATAAACGACTCGCAGCCTATATCGTTGCCAAAGGGGAAGTGGTATCCTCTGATTTGCGCGGCTTTCTCAAAAGCAAACTCCCCAACTATATGA
The DNA here is from genome assembly GCA_002340255.1 of Cyanobacteria bacterium UBA2566. Taxonomy (GTDB): domain Bacteria; phylum Cyanobacteriota; class Cyanobacteriia; order Cyanobacteriales; family Desertifilaceae; genus Roseofilum. Next base: position 6,785 of record DDLS01000193.1, on the reverse strand, counting down.
TGCCTAGTGCTTTTGTCTTTTTAGATGCAATTCCTCTCACTCCCAACGGCAAAATAGATCGCCGTGCCTTTCCCGTACCAGATGTTTCAACTCAAGAAGCAGAAAAAATAGCCCCCCGCACCACCAGAGAATTGCAACTGGTACAAATTTGGTCTGAGGTTCTCAATATTCCTTCCGTTGGAGTGCGAGACAACTTTTTTGATAAGGGCGGTCATTCTCTGTTAGCGGTTCGTCTGGTGGCTCGCATCGAAGAACAATTCGGAACTCGGCTGCCCCTGGCAACTCTGTTCAACGAACCCACCATCGAAGGTCAAGCCAGTTTACTCAGTGCAGCCGTAAATCCTGAACTTTTCTCACCCCTAGTTCCAATTCAGCCAAAGGGTTCTTTGCCACCATTTTTCTGCATTCATCCAGTGGGAGGCAACGTTCTGTGCTATTGGGACTTGGCTCACCAGTTAGCTGTGGAACAACCTTTCTACGGTTTGCAAGCCGTAGGGTTAAATGGAGAGAGTAAGCCTAAAACTTGCATTGAAGATATGGCTACCATTTATATTGAAGCAATACAGACTGTTCAACCCCAAGGACCATACCAGCTCGGTGGTTGGTCTTTCGGGGGGATCGTTGCTTTTGAGATTGCCCGACAGCTAGAGGCTTTAGGAACTGAAGTAGAAACGCTGGCATTAATAGATAGCTTTAATTCTACCGTTCTCAATAAGTCCAAACCAGATGAAACGATGCTGGTAATTTCTTTTGCCAAATCTCTAAGTCGTCCTTTTGGCAAAGAACTGCCCGCTTCAGCGGAGAAAATGGGGCAACTGGAGTTGGAGGAGAAGTTAAACTATATCCTTAACGAAGGCAAAAAACTTCAGATTTTGCCTCCGGAAATCGGACTAAAGCAGATGCAGCAGCTATTTGCGGTTTTCCAAACCAACGTTGAAGCTATGCATGGCTATGTACCCCAGCCTTACTTGGGTCAGATTACCCTCTTCTATGCCGACGGAAAATCAGAAGAATTAGCTCAAAAACAGATTCAAGGTTGGAGGTCTCTAGCTGCCAGTGGCATCAATATCCACAAAATTGCTGGAGACCATTTTTCGATTATCCGCAGTGAAGCCTTAGCCAAAGAGCTAGGTCCCTATCTGAAATTTTGAGGTACCCCATTGAAAAAGTCTCCTGAAAACTACGGGATTTCCTCCAATATATTGCATTTAAACAATGTTGATAATAGTGGCATAAATAAAAATTTCTAGTTTGTTTCCTGGAAAAGCTGCTACTTCTGAAAAGATTTAATTGGATGCAGCGCTATAGACTATCGCAGATAGTCATTGACTCTTGTTTCTTCCAGATTAATTTTTAATTTTTAATTGAATTGCGCTTTCCACTTGGATCTCACCTAGGGTTTTGGGAATGACGTTGCAACCAAACATGAGACCTCCAGGTTGTTGGCGAAAGGTGGCTAGGGTTTTGAGGGGTTCGCGCTGGGAGTTGCGCTCTCCAGTGATTTGATTGGTGGTGATAATGATGCACCGGGAGCAGGGTTTTACTAATTCTAATTCTACTGGGCCAATGGTTACGGTTTGCCAGCGATCTTCCCCAAACGGTTCGTTGGTTTCAATGACGATGTTGGGACGGAAACGGTTCATGGGGAATTGGGGAGGATTTTGGGGATAGGTTTGGCTCAGTCGGCGGTTGAGGTCTTCTAAAGATGCGGTATTTGTTAACAGGATGGGATAGCCATCGGCAAAACTGACCGTATCATTTTCCGTGATGGCATACTTGGAATCAACGGCGCGGGGATGGTGGGGAGATTGATGGACAAGACGACAGGGATGGTCTAATTTCAGGACTCTTTGAAACCATTCGGCAACGGCATCTCCTTGGTCAATGGCAAGGGTCTGGGTTTGCCATACTTGAACGGGGTGTAACTTGCCTTCTAAGGTGGGTTGAAGCACTAAGGGGTCAAATTTCTCGTATTCTAGGGTGAGGGTCTCAGCCGTCAAATTTACCTGGACTTTGGTCATTTGTGGATAGTCCCGTTGGGTCATAAATTGACCTTGTGGGTTGACGAGCATCATTTGACGATCGCCAGCTAACCCATTTGGGGTTACTCTAATATTTTGGCAGGCGATCGCCCCACAAGACTTAATCGGGTAAATATACAACTGGGAAACTTGCATCATCCGCACCTTAGCTATTTTATGCCATTGTATCCCTATTCACTTTACCGCAATTTGTAAGACGGCTGGTGTTTTGGTGAGCATCGGCTCTAAAGATTCGACTAACGCGTGTTCCCAGTTCGATAAGTGTTCTAAAGATAATCCAGGGAGAGAATCGACAGGAAAGGCCCATACGGCTAAACTCACATTTAGGGATAACTGATGCAGAATTTTAACCATTGGTAATTGACGGTAATAACACCAAGATTCGCGCAAATTGACTTGAGTTTTACCAATATGAAGTAAAATCCAGTTTTCCCCATCTTGACTTTCAGCAACCAAACCATATAAACCCGGTAATTCAGGTACATTTGGACACCGTTCTTCTGGAGAATCTAAGGTATAATGAACCCAGCACTGTTGAATCCAGACTGAGAGGGGTTGAGTCGGGGTCAAGTTCATAGATTTTCCTAATCCGCTGGAATGGCTTTATGTCGTTTCCCTATACAGATTATCCCTGCTTGATCCGGAAGAGTTTCTGACTGAAGATTGATGCGGTAAGACCAGCGTAAAATCCAGTTTTCCCGATTCCCGATTCCTGATTCTCTATTACCCATTACCCATTCACCTGAGCTAACATAGAGATGGTGTGAGAGGTGAGATCGATGGTCTTACAACAATATTTTCGATGGCAGTGGCTGATGGGAGTGGCAATGCTGGTTTGTTCTCCCCTTCTCCTAGAATCGGTTTGGGCAGCCGAACAAGTCTATGTTTCTTTTTCTTTAGTTGAGCGCTCTATTCCTGTGCGGGACTTAGAAAACTTTGTTAATGAAGGAAAAATTAGCCCTAAATTATCTGCTTATACTCGCTATCTGAATGAGGATCAACTTAACCAGTTTAGGGAAATTCTCCAGCAGCCGATTGATGTGACTCCTTTAGGGATTTCTCAATTTCTCTATTCTCCTCAAGGAGAAGTGTTATTAGAGCGCTTGGGGCGAGTGGTGAAAACGGGAGGACGACAACAGGGATTTTATGCTATTCGAGCAGCTTTGATTTTAGCTGCGGCTGAACCGGATGGGATGACATTGCTGAATATTTTACGGAAATTTCCCACTCAAGGATTACGGATTGATTTAGAATCGGCTCTCGATATTGCCTTGAATTTGTATACCTTAGTGCAGCAAACCAATGAAGCGAATCAGGTGGTGGCTCAACAATCGGCGATCGAGGTTTCGTTTCAATCTCAACTGGCAAAAGTGCCAGAGGGAATTCAATGGAATTCGGCATTTCCTTTTTCAGTTCCGAAAGGAGAAATTCCCATTTCTGAACTGCCTGATTTAGATGATGTGGGCTATTTTCGCTGGGAAAAACGCTCGTTTACCCTCCGAGATCGGGAGCGAAATCGAGCTTATCCGGTCGATCTTTATGTTCCTAACCGTTCCGATCAACCCGCTCCTTTAGTTGTTATTTCCCATGGTTTAGGCTCGAATCGAGAAAGTTTTGTGTATTTAGCCACTCATTTAGCGTCTAGAGGGTTTGCGGTGGTGGTTCCTGAGCATTTGGAAAGTAGCGATCGCCAACGGGAAGCGATGCTCGAAGGAAAAGCGAATGAAGTGGCTGAACCGAGCGAGTTTATCAACCGTCCTTTAGATATTATCTTTATGCTTGATGAACTCAGCCGCCAAACCCAACCGGGTGGCGCTCTGGAAGGACGGATTAATGTAGATCGCGTAGGGGCGATCGGGCAATCATTTGGCGGTTATACCGTGTTGGCGTTGGCTGGAGCTAAGATTAATTTTGAACAGTTAGAAGCAGATTGTAATCCCAATAGTCCGTCGTGGAACGTTTCTCTGTTGCTCCAATGTCGCGCTTTAGAGTTAGGAGAGGGCGATCGCTCCCTGAACCTCCAGGACTCCCGCATTCAGTCCGTAATTGCCATTAATCCCATTAGCAGTCGGGTTTTAGGAGAATCGAGTCTCGATGATATTCAAATTCCTGTGATGATTGTTGCCGGGAGTAAAGATACGGTTGCCCTATCTTTTCCCGAACAGATTTTACCCTTTGTTTGGTTAACGAATACATCAGAAAAATATTTAGTCTTACAGGAAGGAGGAACTCATTTTTCTACCTTACAACCGGGGGAAGACGATCTCCCGTTACCCAGCTTGGTGATTGGCGAAGATCCCGACTTAGCCCGTCGCTATACCCTAGCCTTAACCTTAGCCTTTTTCCAAACTTATGTGGCTGAAAATCTAGACTATAAACCTTATTTAACTCCCGCTTATATCCAATCGATTAGCCAGGAACCCATGCCCTTGAGTTTAGTCACTCAACTCGAACTGGAGCAATTACCAGAAATCTCTCCAGGATTTTGAGATCGATTCATAATGAATGGATCTCAGGATGGAGAAATGGTTAACTCTGACATCTCAAGAGGTAATTGTTCATGATTGATAAGTGACGCTTCAGCAGTGACGGGGATTAAGCGAACGGCACAGGCTTTGAGTTCCGGTTGTCCGGAACTGGGGCAGGCTTCCGGATGGGTTAACATATTGGCTTCTGTGCGATCGCCCCACATGGCTCCCCAATGCATCGGTGCAAATACGGTTCCTTTAGTAATATTCTGGGTTATTTTAGCCGGAAAACGACACCATCCGCGCCGCGATCGCACTTCAACCATCATCCCTTCTGTAATCCCTAATTTCTCAGCATCATAGGGATGTACCTCAATCACTGCTTCTGGATGCATCTTCTGAATCTTATCAATTCGACCGGTTCGAGTTAAGGTATGCCAATGACCATAGAGCCGGCCTACCGTTAGTACAAAGGGATACTCACCATCCGGCGGTTCTGCCAAGCCCCGCGAATGGAATGCCGCAAACCGCGCCCGACCATCAGGGGTATTAAAGCGTAAATCCGTATACATGCGTGCCTGTGGTTTTCCCTCATCGGTACAGGGCCATTGGAGGGGCCCCTCTTCCCGCAGACGCTCGTAAGTAATCCCCCGTTGCTCGCAGGGTCGATTAGCCGTAAGCTGGAGAAATTCATTACGCACCGCTTCCGAGTCCGCAAAAGTAAACGGCTGCTCATACCCCAATCTGCGTCCCACTTCGGCAAAGATTTCCCAGTCGGGACGTGCAGAACCCGGAGCGGGTCGAAACGCTGGACAGAGGGTGACGCGGCGCTCCGAGTTAGTCATGGTTCCGGTTTTCTCGCTCCACTGAGCCGCAGGGAGCAAAACATGGGCATATTCGGCCGTTTCTGTGGGATAATAGGCATCCTGGCAGATAGTAAATGGCGATCGCAACAAAGCCGCTTTTGTCCGCTCCAAATCTGGCATACTGACCGCCGGATTCGTTGCTGCAATCCACAAAACCCCTACCCAGCCTTGTTCCAACCCTTGAATCATCTCCCAAGCAGACAACCCCGGTTCAGAATTAATACTTCCTGGCGTTAATCCCCAAAGCTGTTCCACTTCTCGACGATGCTCTCTATTTTTGACCAACCGATAGCCCGGTAAAATATGGGCGAGTCCTCCCGCTTCCCGGCCTCCCATCGCATTCGGTTGCCCAGTGAGCGAAAAAGGGCCAGCTCCTGGCTTACCAATATTCCCCGTCATCAAATGCAGATTAATCAGCACTCGATTCTTTGCTGTGCCTTCCGAAGACTGATTTAACCCCATCGACCACAGAGAGAGTACCCGCTTCGACTCTCCCCACCAGCGAGCTGCCAGTTCCAAATCTTCCACTGAAATTCCGCAATTTTGCGCCACTAATTCCGGGGGATAAGATTGGATAACCTTTACATAGTCGACAAATCCAGTGGTTTGTTCATCGATAAACAGGGAGTCAATCAATCCCCACTTGTGTAATAAATGGGCAATTCCATTCATTAAATCAATATCCGTACCCGGCCGAATCGCCAAATGTAGGTCCGCCGCTTCTGCGGTTTGGGTCTTGCGCGGGTCGACAACAATCAGTTTTACCTGCTTATTTTTCTTGTGATAAACCCGCAAGCGATTAAAAATAATCGGGTGACATTCTGCCGTATTCGTACCAATGAGAAACGCACAGTCGGTTAATTCCAAGTCATCATAACAACAGGGTGGCCCGTCAGAACCCAAGCTTTGAATATATCCGGACACTGCCGAAGACATGCACAAGCGAGAATTGGCATCAAAATTATTGGTTCTCAGGAAACCTTTAAGCAATTTTTGGGCAATATAATAATCTTCCGTTTGAAACTGTCCGGACCCATACATACAAATCGCATTAGGCCCTTGGACTAACCGAGTCGTCTTAATTTTGCCCACAATGCGGTTGAGCGCTTCATCCCAAGTTACTTTACGAAATGGCTCATCCAATGAATCGCGCATCATTGGGGTTTTGAGGCGATTTCTCTCTAAAGATTCACTTATTGTCGCTCCTTTCACACAAACCTTTCCCAAACTCGATGGGTGAGTTTTATCGCCCATTATCTTCCAGATAGGTAACCCATCTTTGTCTCGGTTGGTCGCTTTACCAGGGACAGCAGGAGGAGAGGCATCTAAGCCACAACCGACTCCACAATAAGGACAAAGGGTTTTGTGTACCATGGCAGTTTAGTGGGGGGATAGGGGATGGGGGGATG
>DDLS01000173.1 GCA_002340255.1 Cyanobacteria bacterium UBA2566 | reverse complement strand
CCTCCTTGTCATCCCTTAAGCTATTTTGCATTTGTGCAACTGTAGGGCAAGTTTCTAAGCTACGCCAAATTACATATTCAAATTGATGTTTAATTTCTTGAACAAGTTGAGTTATTAATGCAGTTTTGCCGATACCAATAATTCCTGTAAGTGTTAATATTTGTGCTTTATCGGTAAAAATTAGTGTTTTGAGATTTTGCAATTCAGAAGTTCGATTATAAAACCTGCCTAAATTTGGCATTTCACTTAAATCATGATGTAAGGTTGGAGTCTTCTGAAGGTGAGATTGCATATCGGTTGATGAGTTTTGGTTTTGTATTGTATCTCCACAAATAGTGACGCTACCAATTTGAGCATGATCTTGTGCAAAATGTGAAAACTTAATTTGACATCTTTCTATTGATGATCTGAAATTAGATTTAGTGACCTTTTCACCTAATTCTTCGGAAAAAATTGCCATCATTTTGCTCCAATATGCCTAACCTAACTATCATTACAGTGCTTTTATTCAGCAATTTGAGTATATTTCTTTCCTTGCAAAGTTCCGTACAAAATCGTTTTTTGTAAATCATCCAGGTATTGTCCAGTCTTAGAAAACACGAGATGATCTGCCAGCTTCACTACTTCTTCAACATTCATACTCTTTAGTAAATTTGCAATTGTACCTACTTTACCCAACAAATTCTAGCATTTTTTAACCATTTAGCCCTAGAGGTTTGGATTAACAGACAAAATACCTAACAAAATTGAGCATTTTTGGACTATATAGGAAAGCTATAATTTTAAAAGATTACCTTCGGGTTAGCTGTAAGACGGTTATGGAGTAGTGTATGGCAACCAAGCTTGTTTACCTTGACGATACCTATAAATTCACTGACCAAGCCCAAGTAGAATATCTAGCTAACGATGAGCGTGGACAGTATTGTGTTTTAGATCAGACCATCTTCTACCCACAAGGGGGAGGACAGCCATCAGATACAGGTTTCTTTGAAGCCAAAGCTGTACAGATGCCTATTTCTTTTGTCGGTTTTGTAGAAGGTGAAGTTCGTCATTACGGTGATTTTTCGGAAGGTCTACTGGAAAAAGGTGATGAAGTTTTGTTGTTGGTTGATGAAGTGCGTCGTCTAACCAATGACATTTCCTGTTCTCTCATCTAAACGCACCATATCCACAGAACGGTACATGCTTGTGAGGTTCTGGCAAATCTGAAAACATCGAAGTGCCTGTTGAGTTGTTGGCAAGTATTTGACTCCATCTTTATGGTAGCCTAATTAGCTTATAGCAGTTTTCGCTAACGATCGCATGACTAAGGAAGCATTGGAACAAACTCAGCACCGTTTGTCTGAGCAAAATACCCGAACCGATCCGGTGTTGGCGCTGGGATTGATGATGTTTCTGATTATAGTGGGCGATCGCCTCTGGCTGGCGATCGATCGCCGCCCTCCAGCTTGGGATCAGGCTGATTATCTCAACTGGGTTTTGGAATATCAGCGCATCTTGGAAACTTCCCAACCCTTTTCCGGAGAGTGGTGGCATCAATTTTGGCTACTTTCTCCGAAAATTCCGCCTCTGATGTATGTGACAACTGTTCCCTTTGTCCAGATTTTTGGCGCGAGTCCCGATTCTTCAACCCTGGTGATGCTGCTGTATAGCGCTATTCTTCTGGGTTCGGTCTATGGATTAGGTCGCATCCTGTTCAACGGCTATCTAGGATTGTGGGCTGCTCTCTTGTGTATCCTGCTACCGGGACTCTACCGCTATCGCTTGGATTTTCTCCAGGATTATCCCTTGACTGCGATGGTCACTTGGAGTTTTTTTTGTCTGACTCTATGGTGGTTTTCCCGTTACTCTTCTCGATCGCAACAATGGGGAATGGCTGCACTAATGGGGGTTTCCGTGGGATTAGCACTGCTGACGAAACAAACGGCGCTGTTTTTTTTGCTGACTCCGATCGCCGTTTCTGGAATTACCAGCCTTTATCAGCGACAATGGGAACGCCTCGGCCAATGGCTTTTAGGGGGAATAATTGCCCTCGGTATGCTCTATCCTTGGGTACGTACCAACTGGTTGCTGATACTCACCTCTGGAAAACGAGCGACTATAGATTCGGCGATCGCTGAAGGTGACCCCCCCCTGTATACCCTCGATGCTTGGCTCTATTACTGGAAAGACCTGCCAGAGTTGGTATCCTGGCCTCTATTATGGATTCCAATCGTCGGTTTTATTGGTATAGGGATTCAATTCTGGCGCTCCGAACAACGGCTAAACCTGAAACAGCACCCCAAAACCATTTGGATACTTTTGTTTCTAGTAGGGTCTTACTTCCTCTGTTCCTTAAACATAAATAAGGATACCCGCTACATCCTTCCATCTCTTCCCGTTCTCTCTCTCCTACTCGCTTACGGTTTAAATCAGTGGGATAAACTCAGCCGCAAATGGGGCCCTAAAATCCGTTGGGGAACCATAGGATTAGCGGGTTTACTGATGTTCTTAAACCTCTATCCCCTGGGAGGGCAATTCTTCATCCGAGCGCTGAGTCCTGGAGCAATGAATTATCCAGTGTTGGGACTTCCCCTTCCCCATCCTAAAGTTATCGATGAAATCATTAAAACCGAACCCTATCTACGCTCTAATGTGGGAGTTTTGCCTTCTACACCTACTTTAAATCAGCATAATATTAACTACTATGGGCAAGTGCGAAATTCTCAAGTTCATGGTCGTCAAGTGGGAACCAATAGTCAACACATTGTACAAGATGGGCGATCTCTCCGTTGGTTTATCACCAAAACCGGTCAACAAGGATTAAGTCCCTCTACTGAACGACAACAGTTAACTCAGTTCATCGAAACTGGTGGCTTATTTAACCTGCATCAATCCTGGTCTCTCAACGATGGCAGTCAACTAAACCTCTATCACCAGCATACTCCCCCCGTGCAGGTGGTTCCCCTCGATCGACCCCTGTCTGAGGTGCAACTCTATAACCTCTTTGTTGCCAGTCCCGTCCCTCCCGGAAGTCCAGTTCCCGTTACCTACCAATGGCACGGCCCCTGGAAAGATTTACAATCGGGGTTAGTGCTGATTACTTGGATTCGAGAACGGGATGGTCAAATTGCTTGGATACATGACCATGGGTTTGGGATGGGAAATCTCTATGCTCCTGACAACCTCGATCCAGAACAAGCAGTGGAAGTGAGTGAGCTGACCTCCATGTTACCTCCTGCGGATATGGAACCGGGAAGCTATCGGTTAAGGGTGCAATATTTGCCAGACCGAAACTTAGATACTCCCGCTCAAGATATCCCCATTCCCCCCATTCGCATGATGTTATCTTTCGATGCTCCTGCTCAACCTGCTTTAGAGTTAGATTTATCCACTCAATTTCGCACGTTTGCAGCCACCCTATCCCAGGGACCGACTGCTCTAGAGCATATTTTTAGCGAAGTGGGGCGGATTAATCAATACGATCCGACGCAAGATTATTTGTTGCAAGTCGATCGCACCTTGAGTTATCGACTACAGCAAGATCCGAATCAGGTAGATTCGCTGTATAGTTTGGTGCTATCGCGGGTGTTGCGTCAGGATGTGCCGGGGGCGATCGCCGCCTTAGATGTCCTCACCACCCTAGAGCCAAACAGCCCCTATCCCTGGGCATATTTAGCTGTTGTCTATCTTTATGACTGGAAACCTCAAAAAGCGCAAAACGTCCTCGAAACCGCCCTACAGCTCAAACCAGACGAGCCAGAAATCAGAGCCATGCAAGCCATTTCCTGGGCAATGCAAGGTCGTTTCTTCAAAGCTTGGCAACTCGCCAAAACCCTCGATTTAATTTAAAATGGCTCAACTTATTTAATTATGGTTAGTCAGTTATCTGCTGAGACATTGATATCGCTTTCTGTTGAAGAAAGGAAATCACTAATTTTGCATCATGCTTCATTGATTGATGTAACCCATATTACTGATGAAGATTTACATATACCATACAAGTATGGAAAAATCATTTCCTCAATAGCACAGGGTTACTTTGAATATCAACTTGTGCAAGATTTGCAAAATGGAACTATTTTAGAATTGGATAAACAATATCAGTCAATTTCTAGTAAAACCGACCAATTTACCGATAACTTTATTGAGTGGTTAAAAGCAGATTTTCAAAACCAAAGCCTCCTCTTGGACTCCCATCCTAAACCTAAAAATCTTTTTGAGCTATGTGGGGCAAAATTACTAATGACCAGTAACTCAGTAACCAGAAGTCTAAGTACAAAAATGGGTAGGCTTTGGGAAGACATAGCTAACCTTAGTCCTTATATAATTATTCCTGAGATTGAATTTGGAATTAAAATCAAGGGAATAGATTTGGTTATCTTATCACAAGATAAAATTTTGTTTGCACAAATTAAGACCTTAAAAGGAACATTGACCGGCTCACAACGAAGTAGAGCAAAAAAAGAATTATCTATTCATGAAAATCCACTTTTCATATCAGCTTTTGATTTAGGAGAATGGACGTTTAACGATCCCCAAATCCCTCGTCTTGCGGGCAAAGAGTTTTGGGATATTATTTACATTAATTACGATCTCCTAGAGGATCGAGTAAAACATATGTTACAAACAATCGATCGTGCTTTTGCGAAACTTGCGGCTCAATAGGTAGCGATATGTCTATTGCTAGACAAGATCAAGAAAACAGAGAAAGTTGTTCAGCAATTTTTTGACCTTTTTCTTGGTGTCCTTGAATTAAATTAAAAAGATAAACCCCTATTTCTTTGGATAATAAAACCGGTACAGCATTGCCAATCTGTTTATATTTAGAAAGAGTGGAACCATAGAAAATCCAATCATCAGGAAAAGTTTGCAGTTTCGCAGATTCACGAACCGTTAAACAACGAAGTTCCACAGGATGACACATATCTGTAGCTTTTTGATTTGGACTTGTTGTTATGGTTGGAGAGGGCTTATCCCAAGATAATCTTCTATAAAAACCGACTTTTCCTCCTCCTGAATGATAAGCGCCTCCCATAGCTTCTTGTTTTAAGTCTTCTGGTAGATATTTCCAATTTTGTCCAGCTTTCAATAATTTTAAATACTTGAGGCGATTTTCTGAATAGGGTATAAACTCTGGTTGTGTATCTACTAACCCTTTTAAACCGTCTCTTAAAGTCCGCCATTTAGGTAACTTTTTGCCATCTTTGGAATATTTTGGCAGAGGAAAGGTAACGGATTCAGAATCTCTAGAACCCATAAATATGACACGCTGTCTGGTTTGTGGCACACCATAATCTGCTGCTTCTAAAACATTGTAAACTACTTGATAGCCTATGTTTTTCATTTCTAATAGTACCACCTCCAAAGCTGCACCTTTGATTTCATCCTTCTCTAAAGGAGGATAATCTTTTCCACGTTGATTAATCGGTCTATGGCGTAGAGGAGCAGAAAGTAAACCTTTGACATTTTCCATTAAGAAAAAACGAGGTTTGACTTCTTTAACAATCCGAATAAAATCCATGAATAAGCTGCCACGAGGATCTAGAACAGAACCTCTTTTCCCGGCTGTACTAAAGGGTTGACAAGGCGGGCCACCCGTTACTAAATCCACATCACCTGGTTGTAGAGGACGACCTAAACCTAAAACTTTTCCGCCTTCTTCAAGTAATTCTTGTGCCGTTACTTTTTGTATTTCTCTAGGAATAGCACTATTTTTAAGAAAAGGTCTATTTAGGGCAATAGTCTTGATGGCATCACTCTGTTTTTCAACGACACTCACTGTGATAAAACCAGCTTGCTCTAATCCAAAATCTAGTCCATAGGCTCCGGTAAATAAGGAAATAGAAATAGGTTGATTATTTATCATTGCTATTGATCGTAATACTCGGGAGAAGTAAGTAGGCTCAGTTAATAACTCACCCTACTCATTAACGATGGGCATAATTCTTGTTATTATATTAAAGGCGATCGCTTAAGGTAAGATCGCTTTCAACAAGATCCTAAGCGAGTAGACTGGTTCTATACTTTAGTGCTATCGTGGCTATTTCGTCAAGATTTGCTGGGGCGATCGCCGCCTTAGATGTCCTCACTACCCTAGAGCCAAACAGCCCCTATCCCTGGGCTTATTTAGCCGTAGTCTATCTTTATGACTGGAAACCTCAAAAAGCTCGATAGGATTGATATAGATATACCACGCTCTATAACATCAAGCAAGGTAATTCCCCATGCCATTTAGTCAATTCAAAAGCATTTCTGAAGTTCAAAAAGCATACAATATTCGGTATACTGAAAGTTTATTTATATCGAATAGTGACATCCCTGTCCCTCAAAATTTGCTGGAAGAATTTGAGTTTAACCAAGAAAATATTGATATTTTTTCATCAGAAGCGGCTCGGTGTGAACTCATTATATCTCCCTTGCTCAGGGCCGTCTATAAAAACCATAGAAGTAATTACTCATTTTGGATACAAAAAAACATATCTTTTGACCAAGTATTGTGTGGAACACCCGACTATATATTTTCTAAGCGATCGTCGTTGGGCAAAACAGTTCTTGAAACTCCGATTCTCATAGTCGTTGAAGCAAAAAAGAATGACTTTGAGCAAGGATGGGGACAATGTTTAGCCGAGCTAGTTGCTTCACAAAAAATCAATAAGAATGAAAATAAGGAAGTATATGGTATTGTTACTGATGGAAATTTATGGCAATTCGGACGTTTGCATGCTGATGTGTTTACTAAACATGACAAAAACTACACAATTGATAAGATACAAGAGTTATATGGGACGCTAGAGTATCTTGCCAATTTATTGGATGCAAGTTGACATGTATAAAAAGATAATTTTGAAGTTGGGTACATCAGTTTTGCTGTTTTCTTTTCCATTACTCTTTAGTCATTAAAGGTTACCAACATCAGTATCCGAATCCACCGGAAACCATACACAACTTGGTTGAGACGCTCGATATAGAGTTTTTGAGGGCAGATCTTCAGAAACTGCTCAGGTCTAGTCAAGTGGGTATTGATCGCATCCAAACCATTGTACAATCTCTGCGCAAATTTTCTCGCTTGGATGAATCGGATTACAAAACGGTGGATTTTCACGAAGGTATTGAGAGTAGTTTATTGTTTTTGGGACACCGCCTCAATCCCAATGGCGATCGCCCCCAGATTACCCTTATCCGTGAATATAGCAACCTCCCCTTAGTCTCCTGCTATCCTCGACAACTGAACCAGGCAATGATGCATATCTTGAATAATGCGATCGATGCTTTAGAAGAAGAGTCTGTAGAAGAAAAAATATTACGCATTTCTACTTCCTGTATTGACGAGCAATGGGTGAGGCTTTGCATTGCTGATAATGGAGTAGGGATGTCAGAAGCTCTACAAAAGCAAGTTTTTCAGCCCTTTTTCACCACGAAATTAGGCAAACAACACCATAATGGGCTCGGACTCTACGTCAGCCATCAAATTATTACCGAACAACACCAGGGTAAACTCTATTGTCACTCTACACCGGGTCAGGGAACAGAGTTGATTGTTGAAATCCCCATATAGAGATCCTCCATATCTATCCATGGGGGGTTGTCTCTCTGAGTATAATCATTAATTTTTGTTAAAAAACAATATTTTGTAGCCTTGAATACAAAAACATTTGATATAGTTAGAACTGTAAGGAAAAAAGAACTTAATAAAACAACTGGAGAAGCGATTATGTTATCGACTAACGATCAAGCTCGCGCTTTAATGAACCGCCACCATCACCTCGTGAAAAATCGCCAACAGTCCATGCTCAACCGCTCCGCTGCTGAAGTTGGACTCGATCAAACCGGTGACTACTGGAATAACATTCAAGGTAAACCCGTTGGCAGACTTAATGAAGCTTACGATCGCAGTGGCTCATCCATGAGCTAGATAAACTCCATCTAGAGCATTCAATACCAACCCTTTGTATTTCCACACAAGGAGGACGCTTCTGACTCAGAAGCGTCCTCTGTCTCTATTTGTATCTGATTAAGCGCTGCCAGCTTTCACCAAATCAACCGGCGAGCTGGGTGTATTTTTCTGGTAGTCAGTGACAATTTGTCGGAAGAGATCGCCCTCAATGGTTTCCTGATCTAATAAAATATCAACCAATTTATCCATTAGGGGGCGATGTTCCCGTAGGAGTTTGCGAGCCTGTTGATGGCAACGCACGGCAATTTCCCGAATTTGATGGTCGATTTGGGTAGCGACTTCCTCAGAATATTCGGAACGAGTCATTAAATCCCGGCCTAAGAATACTTCATTTCCTTCACTTTCTAGGGCGAGAGGCCCCAAATCTGACATTCCCCACCGGGTGACCATTTCTCTGGCGAGTTTGGCTACCTGTTCAATATCACCAAAAGCTCCAGCCGTTACTTCAGCACTACCAAAAACTTCTTCTTCGGCTGCTCGTCCGCCAAGAAGAATAGTAATGCGATCGAGTAGCCACCCACGACTGAACAAACCACTATCTAAGTTTTCTTCGCTCAATACTCCTTGAGAAAATCCCTCCACTCCCCCAGATCGAGGAATGATCGTGACTTTGTTGAGGGGGTCAGCATTTTTAAGTAACGTTCTTAATAGAGCATGGCCAATTTCATGGTAAGCAGTTAAACGCTTTTTCTTGCTATCGAGTAGGGGTTTGAGGCTCATACCAATACTAACGCGATCGATCGCATCCTCCACTTCCAGAGGAGTTATGGCTTCCTTGCGCCGTCTAGCAGTGAGGATAGCAGCTTCATTGAGAACATTGGCTAGGTCAGCCCCGGAAAATCCAGGGGTACGTCGGGCAATAAGCTCTAAAGAGACATCAGCCGAAACTTTCTTATCGCGAGCATGAACCTCTAAAATCCCTAACCGACCTTTATACGTGGGCAAATCAACCATTACTTGGCGGTCAAACCTACCGGGACGCAAAAGAGCTTGATCCAGCACATCCGGGCGGTTCGTAGCGGCAATGATGATAATGCCACTGTTGCCTTCAAACCCATCCATTTCTGTCAACAATTGGTTGAGGGTTTGTTCCCGTTCATCATTACCCCCACCAATACCTGCACCCCGTTGACGACCAACGGCATCAATTTCATCGATAAAGACTAAACAGGGGGCATTTTCCTTGGCTTTCTTAAACAAATCCCTTACCCGCGAAGCGCCCACACCGACAAACATCTCCACGAACTCGGAACCGGAAATGCTGAAAAAGGGAACCCCGGCTTCACCGGCGATCGCCTTTGCCATCAGGGTTTTCCCGGTTCCAGGAGGTCCGACTAATAACACTCCTCTAGGAATTTTCGCCCCAATGGCTGTAAACCGCTCCGGTTGTTTTAAGAAGGTGACGACTTCTTGTAACTCTTCCTTAGCTTCCTCCACTCCAGCGACATCATTAAACACCACTCCAGTTTTGGCTTCCATCTGGAATTTGGCCTTAGATTTGCCGAAGTTTAATGCATTGCCCGCCGACTGGGAAGAGCGCTTAACGATCATCATTAATCCGATTACCACCAACAGGATTAATAACAAATTGGCTACACTACTGACCACCATGCGATTATCCGCGCTGGCTTGTTCTCCAAACTTCACCTTATTGGCCTTGAGTTCTTCAATCAATTCAGGATTACGCTCAAAAATGATGACCTCTTGTTTGGTTTGCGATCCGTCTAAGGTCACTTGAGCGCGGTTCTTCGTGGGGTCAATTTCTACAAACTCTACTTCTCCCGCTTCAATTTTTTCCAACAATTGGGTATAACTGAGCTGCTGGGACTGAGCCTGGACTGGACGATTTAAGAGGCTCCAGGTGAATAGTAAGGAACTGCTCAGGGCCAAAGTCGCGCCCAGGGACATTCCTTTGCGTTTGAAGGTTTGAGCCATAGTTTTGAATTGAGAACTGTTCATAGCGTCAGATCGGGTGGTGCGATCGCCCAAAAATAGATTAGTGGATAATTTTAGTGTAACTGGCGAATGGGGAATGGGGGAAAGGCAATAGGCAATAGGCAACAAAGGAGCTCTGTCCCCTCATTCCCCTATCTCCCCATCCCCCTATCTCC
>DDLS01000171.1:9522-18173 GCA_002340255.1 Cyanobacteria bacterium UBA2566 | reverse complement strand
AGAGTGACAGAAGAGGGATAACCTGATGCTATGGTTATGCGATCGCGACCTTTCAGTTGATGTTTTTAGCAAAATACCACCGAAAAAGGTCGCTATAGCGACCTTTGAGCTACCTTGTCACCCCTTAAGCTTTGATTCAATAGGGGATTGGTTTTCAAAAATAGAGTCTCTGATGAGAGAAACAGTTGTCACTTGTTTTCTATGGACTAACACTATCGGGTTCAATGGGTTGCAATAACCGTTCTCCCTGACCCAAATACCAATCAAGCCAAATTTGTAAGATTGCTTTTCCTTCTGAATTGGGTAAATTCTCAAGAGATTTAAGGGCTTCATCTCGATGATTTAGTGCTGAATGAATTAAGCGAGTCCGAATATCCATTTCATCCAGCAATGTGCAGATTGTCTTCCTGTGGTATTGTTTTTGGTGAAACATCTTTTCTAAACGTTCTGCGTTAGGATGATCGAGGGATAAACCCAAAAGAACTGGAAATGTTTTTTTTTCGATTTCTCGTTGATTTTCCACAGTGGGAAACCAAATCGATTCAATATCATCTAACATTTGGGTCATCCATCCTAAATGTTGACCAAATTCAGCAGCAGCATTCAGTTGTTGGGGGTCAGCAGCAGCTACACAAGCACCGATAACGGTGGCAAATTGATAAGCAGGTAGGGTTTTGAGTTTAATCAGGTCTTGATACTCTTGCAAGGAGTTGACATTGGTTTTTAAATCTCGGTCTTGTCCTTGGCAAACTTGCAGGAATGATTGAAAATAATATGGGATTAAGTCACTGGAACTGGGTGGCGCGATCGCAAAGTTCAATAATTCCTGAGTGGCGATCGCATTGATTGCCATGGCATAATGAATTGCCCGACCCATACCCACCTGACGATCCAAAGAAGTCGGATCGTCCCGATCCGCGCAATCATCCATAATTCTAAAACAAACATCCAAAAGCGTCACCACAGCAGCAGTGCGAGTCAGTTCCTCTCGTTTCCCATGACATCCTATCCCAGTCACCATAGGAAGCAGAAAAAAGGGGTTAAGGGGGTTGGGCAGAAATTTGTCGATCGCATCCCCCAATTCCTGCCACTCTTGTTGCGTGATATCTATAGCACAATGACGAATTTCCGCCAAAATCTCCTTTAAATCCACAGAAAGTTGATTCATCTTTGACTAAAATTCTCCCACCCTCTTTACATTCCTTTTTTATCTTTTTTTATCTTTCTTTTTCTGTTTCTGTTCAAGTTTTCTCAGTGTTAGTGCGTCCGTTTGCTCATTTGGATCCCACTCGAAATGACGACCTCCCTCAATTCTATTTCGTAGAGGTCCAGCCCCTTCAAAACTATAAGTATTAGCGAATGGTTCAATATTTGTTAATTTAGCTGTTGTTCTGACAGCACTGGTCATATCTGGATCTCGAACAAAGAGAATATCTGGAGTAATAGTGACTTTCAAAATTGTCATTATTCCATCGTCATCCCCGTAAAAGTTCTGAGCAACCTGTTTAGCGACAACAATATCGTGGCCTAAATAAACATAATCGCGTGCATTGGCCTCTCCTACTGTTCCCACCGCTCCCTTTTTACCCCCATAGCTTGGGTCTAAACCATTCGACACAATAGACTCGACATCCTCTTTTTTCGTGGTATGATAAACGACCTTTTCAGATTTTGGTCGGTAAAGAACAGTGGGTACTTCTTTACGAGATATCTCTGTTCCTAAGTCAAACCAAGTGCTGACTTCCTCAACACGCACAGGTTCAAGATTGAAGCACTTTACAGTAACGGCTGGTATCTTTGAATCTTTTGGGATCTTTGCATATTTGGGGTTTTCCAACACTTTATCAGTCAATTTACTGTTACTGGATGGGAATTGTTGGTTGTCCCGGTCTACATCGTATGTTGGTTTCTCTGATGTTCCGCTTTCTGTGCCACTGCTGCTACTACCCCCATTTTTAAATTGTTTCACGGGTTGAGCTTGGATCGCTGAAGCTTGTCCTAGCTGTTCCCGACTCAATTCTACTTGATTACGCTCCGGCAAGCGAGAAACGACATTGGAAAGACGAGCCGCTTTTGCTCCCATGACATCGGCTTCTTGCTCTAACTTAGAATCTACATTGGCTTTAATCCCTTTGAGTTGCACAGAAGGTTTGACCCTCGCTTGTTTTTGTTGTACAACGTGCCAGGCCTCGTGAGCAAGGTGTTTTTCCTGTTTTGGGGCTACATGAATGTCTGTTCCTTCTGTGTAAGCAGCAGCCTGTAATTTAGCAGGCTCAGGGGAATTATAATGCACTTTGACATCATCTATAGAGATGCCAGAAAGTGTTTCTACCCCAGCTTTCAAGCGATTGGGTAATCCGGTTTTATTTTCTGGTGGTTCTTGGCTTTCTTTGCGTTGCAGTAGGGATTTCATCTGCAAATTATTTTCCTGTGTTTCCTGGGGTGCATCAGAAACAGGCGAATTAATCCGCTGTACTACATCTTTGGCTACTGCATCTGCTTGTTGTTCATACTGATCGTTGGGTTGACCGATGGTCAACTTAGCTTGCGCAACTTTGCTGTCAATCAGCCGTTGCAGAGGACTTACGGCACCACTCCCTCCGGGTTTCCACTCTGGAAGTTCTGGTTTCCTCTTCTTCGTTGCTTTCGGCTGAATGACAGGAGGTGCAGCAAACTGGGGTTTTGCCTTGTGAGCGGAAGTCTTTGGTTGATGTTGGCGACTCATGGCAGGTTTTGGCAAGCATCCCCTTAATTGTAAGGTAAGGGGCGATCGTTATGGATGCAAGATTTACGCAACTATGTGGGACTCGATCCCGATACCCCCGGTCGAAATATTCTTAATCATGGAAGCAAACAGGCGATCGACTGGAGTGCGGATCATCTCCGAGGCTTTGTTGAAGAGGTGACAGATGAAGGAGAAACCTTGATTTGGAGGCACTAACACAAGGTCAATGCTAAGAGAAAGACCTAAATGCTAAACTAAAACCAAGCTCAATACATACCGCTTTCTCAATCTCTTCCCAGTAAATCTCCTCTAAATCACCCTGTTTATTTTTAATCCTCTGGGCATCCACAGCTCTCATTTGACTTAAGTTGATGTGTCGATCGTTATCTAATCCATTCTTGGCAGTCGGTGTAATATTCACAACAAACGGATAAGTCCTTGCCCCAGGCAACAATGGAGCAACTATTGTCGTTGCCCCATTTTGGTTGCCAATATCATTTTGCAAAATCAGACAAGGTCGCTTTTTATCAGTCTCATGACCAACAACAGGGTGTAGATCGACCCACCATATCTCCCCTCGCTTGTAGGTTAAGTGTCCGTTAGGCATTTAAACCATCGCCCACTGTAATATCCCATACATAAATTTCCTGTTGCAACTCTGGGTCATTAGCCTGATCTTTGTAAGCATCTTCTAGCTCCTTCATAAAAATCCTCCTCTTTTCTTGCCAGAGAATATCATTTATGAAACTGCTACGATTGCTTGCTAACCGATCTACGAACTCTAGAATTTCGTCATCCAAGGTTATGCTGACTTTCTTACTCATGGCTGCCAACCGTATGCGACAGATGGGTATGACTACATCATCATACTAGCTAATCCTACGCTAATTGTCAAGATAGTACTGTTTCGCCTACCACCTGAAGCTGCTGCCCAACAACTTCAAGAACAAGGCTTTCGGGCAGAGGTTGACGCGAGTGGCGATCGCATCCGCAATGAATTGCAGGCAGTGGGTGTTACCTTTAACCTAAATCTCAACTGGATTTACTTTCATGCATAGAGATCTTTAATGAGTGAAACCAACGATGGATCGAATTGGCATCAAGATTTTATTGCCAGTAATTTGTTGGTCATTGGCTATAACGCACTGGGCTGGTCATCTCAGTCAGAAGCGCGGCGCGATCTCTTGTAGCACAAATTCTCCAACATTGGGGGTTGGCGGAGAATCATTCCAAACCCATTTTGTCAGACTTTCTCGCCTTGCGCCGTTCCTGAATGCCTGGTTAGCGGCTTCTGAGAGTGCAATTTTGCCCCATCACTTTATGATTGCTCACATCTTGGAAGTTGTCGATAATTACGATACAACCTCTGTGGTTGTATTGTTGCTGGAGTCTTTCGATAGGGCGACCTTATTTTACTTGAAAAACCTACCCATCACACCACCTCAATGCTACGAGCAAGTCCGTAAGAATTGGGATGAATTCCAGCCAGGAGTGGGCGTTAATATAGGTTCGTGCGACCAGGTGCAGCCTAGTACGATATGACAAAAGTCAACTCCTTTTTGGGGTTTGATCCATAAATAACCAAGTAGGGTTTGCTGAATTCATAGATGACTGTGAATTTTTAATTCATTCCAGAGGATAAGGGCGCGATCGCACTCAATTTCAGCTCTGGATGATCGCCTTGCACTTGCTGAAAATTCCACTCATTCTTAAACAACAACACCGGTCGATCCCAATTATCCTTGACTGTCATCGTATTAAATAAGCGGCCAATCTTGTCCAAAATTTCCCAGCCATTGAGTACCCATCTAGCGACAGAATAGGGTAGGAGTTCTGTGCGCGTTTCCACCCCATATTCATTTAGCAGTCGAAATTGCACCACCTCAAATTGCAACTGTCCCACAGCAGCTAAAATCGGGTCGCGCTTAGATTCATCACTCGAATACATAATCTGTACAGCTCCCTCTTCCCGCAATTGGGTTACCCCTTTATGGAATTGCTTAAACTTGGAGGGATTGGGATTTCTCAAATAGGCAAATAATTCTGGGGAAAAACAGGGAATACCTTCATATTCCAATTTTTTACCCGTATAAATCGTATCTCCGATCGCAAACACGCCAGGATTATTTAACCCAATTACATCCCCCGGATACGCCACATCCACCGATCCTCGGTCTTGAGCAAACAGCTTCTGGGGGCGCGAGAGGCGCACTGTTTTCCCAGTGCGAGCGTGACTGACCGTCATATCCTTTTCAAACTTACCCGTACAAACTCGCACAAATGCCACGCGATCGCGGTGTTTCGGGTCCATATTTGCCTGCAACTTAAACACAAACCCCGTAAACTCTGGATACTCTGGGGACATCAAACCCTGGTTACTCTTGCGATCTCCCGGTTTGAGCGCATAATCTAAAAACGCATCTAAAAACAACTGCACGCCAAAATTAGTCATGGCACTGCCAAAAAACACAGGGGTTAGTTCTCCCGCATGGATTTCGTCTAAGTCAAACTCTGACCCCAACCCATCCAACAATTCCAAATCTTCCTTAAGCTGATAATACAAATCCTGGTCTAACAACTCCTCAATGCGCGGATCGCCCAAGCGAATCATGGTATCCTTTGCCGCTTGTTTACCATGGGCATTGCGTTCAAACAAATGGATTTCCTCGGTACGGCGATCGTACACCCCTTGGAAGCGATCGCCCGTACCAATCGGCCAATTAACCGGATACGTTTTTAACCCCAACTCCTGCTCAATTTCGTCCAACAACTCTAGAGGTTCGCGGGTGGGACGATCCATCTTATTAAAAAACGTAAAAATCGGAATTTTCCGCATTCGACAGACTTCAAACAGTTTGCGGGTTTGTGGCTCCAACCCCTTCGCCGCATCCTCCAACATCACCGCATTATCCGCAGCCGCCAACGTGCGATAAGTATCCTCACTAAAATCCTGGTGTCCCGGAGTATCCAATAAATTAATCTGACAGTCTTGATACTCAAACTGCAACACCGTCGAAGTAATCGAAATTCCCCGTTGTTGCTCCATTGCCATCCAATCTGAAGTTGCTCGGCGCTGACTTGCCCTTGCCTTCACTGCCCCCGCTTCATGAATTGCCCCTCCATAGAGGAGTAATTTTTCTGTTAACGTGGTTTTACCCGCATCAGGGTGAGAAATAATTGCAAAATTACGCCGGCCATCAACCGCGTTTTGTATTTCTGTAGATAGATCGGTAGACATTAGGGATATAGCGCTTCGCGCTGGTAATGGGTAAAATAATGGAGTCAAGGGGTAAGCACTGCCACCCTACTGGCTTGGCAACTCGATCGGTGGCACTAAGTGTATCATGTAATTTTGCTTACCAATAGGCACGCCAGCCATGCGAAGAATATCGTAAGCTGTAACCAGATGAAAGTAAAAGTTTGGCATGAGAAACTCGTTCACATAGGCATCACCCGACAGCTCGATGTAACGACCCTCATTGAGATCGATGCGCGCCAATTCACTTAGCTTTTGATCGTCAACATTAATGCCAGAAACAAGTTTCTGGGTATTTGCTATATGTTCGTATGCCTGTGCCAAAGAGATAACGTCTGGATCGAGATTATCCATCGGTTTGCCCTCGCACCATAAAGCAAAGTTTCGGGGTTGATTACAGGTGAACGCAACTTGTGTACTGAAGGGAAGCATATCCGTTGCAATCCGCTTGTGAAGAAACGACTCACTGCCACTAAAATGATCCGATGCTGACTTTAGGAGGTGTTCGAGAGTGGTTAGGCGACTTTGGAAGATAGTTTTGATCGAATCTATATTCTGACTGGGCATTTGGCGCTCCTTAAAGGTTGAATGAGTTGCGTTTCGTTGCTCAACCCAACTCAGAGATCTATCATAAGCCATCATCTAGAAGTTTTGAGGAATAAACCTTCTACCCTTTAAGGACAAATGATCGTCATATTGATTGCTCAGATCTCGCTTGCCCAGTTTCACCGGTTTAATCGGCAACTCTTCATAGGGAATCAAACTGAGGAAATGGGAAATACAATTGAGGCGGGCCCGTTTCTTGTCATCAGCCGGCACAATATACCAAGGAGCAAAATGAGTGTCTGTTGCCCTTAACATTTTATCCCTAGCCTGGGAATAATCATACCAGCGTCGATAGGATTCTACATCCATGGTGCTTAATTTCCAGATTTTACGCGGATCGTCAATTCGGTCTTGAAATCGACTCTCTTGTTCTGCCATACTCGTATCCAACCAATACTTGATCAGTTGAATGCCGGCATCGACAATCATCTGTTCAAACGTTGGGGTATAGTGCAAAAAACGCTGATATTCCTTATCGGTGCAAAACCCCATCACCCGTTCAACTCCAGCGCGATTGTACCAACTGCGATCGAAAATGACGACTTCTCCGGCTGCGGGAAAATGTTGAATATAACGCTGTAGATATAATTGAGTTTTTTCCCGTTCTGAAGGAGTGGGTAAGGCAACGATGCGAAATACCCTAGGACTGACGCGATCGACTATGCGCTTAATAATACCGCCTTTTCCGGCTGCATCCCGACCTTCAAAGACGATAATAATCCTTAGCCCTTTGGCTTGTACCCAATATTGCAACTTCACCAATTCAGCATGAAGCTGAGTTAATTCAGATTCATATCTTTTCTTGGAGAGTTTACGCGGTTTTGGTCCACTCGCTTTCTTCTTTTTTCCCATGCATTTCTCATGGCAATTTACTCCCCTAGCCTATCATCCTGAACGAATTAATCAGTATCAGCAATGAGTAATAAGTCATGAGTTGAGGCGAGTCTATCTCTGAGTTTGGAGTTTCTCCGTCTCCCTACCTCTTCCTGTCTTCACCATATTCTCAACTCCTCATCATGCCAACTTCACAAAGTTTTGTAACAATAGAAGCAGTCCCTTATGTCAGAATTGATCTATGTTTCTATTTGGATTAGGTAAGAAAACCACCCTCCCCACTCCTGAAGAAGCCTTACCAGGGCGTAAAACCCCCATGCCTGTACCTGATACACACTTTGTTAACGGTAACCCCCTTCAACCTCCCTACCCAGAGGGATTAGAAATGGCGGTGTTTGGCCTAGGCTGTTTTTGGGGAGCAGAACGCTGTTTCTGGAAACAACCAGGAGTCTTTAGCACTGCTGTGGGTTATGCAGGTGGATATACCCCCAATCCCAACTACCATGAAGTGTGTACGGGTAAAACGGGTCATAACGAAGTCGTGCTAGTGGTTTTTGACCCCCAGCAAATTAGTTATGAAAGTCTCCTCAAAGTCTTCTGGGAAAGCCACGATCCTACCCAAGGAATGCGCCAAGGGAATGACGTGGGAACCCAATACCGTTCTGGGATTTATGTCTATTCTGAAGCTCAGAAAGAACGGGCTGAAAAATCCCGCCAAGTCTACCAAGAGGCGCTTAAGAAAGCTGGATATAACGAAATTACGACGGAAATTCTTGACGCGCCTGAGTTTTATTATGCTGAAGACTATCACCAACAGTATCTAGCTAAAAATCCTGGTGGCTATTGTGGGTTGGGAGGAACGAAGGTTTCTTGTCCAGGGGTAACGATGGGTGAGGGAATAGGGAATTAGAGAATAGGGAATGGGCAGGAGAAGGTTGCAATATGATTCAAATTCTACCAACGATATCCTGCCCACCCTATCGGCTGTTTAATACTAAAAACTCCTAGACGTTTTGCCGGGCAGTGAGTCTAGGAGAAACGTTTTTCTATTCAGAGGGGTTAACGGGACTGACGGGGCTCGAACCCGCAACTTCCGCCGTGACAGGGCGGTGCTCTAACCAATTGAACTACAGTCCCTTAATCAAGCCAATATCTATAATTACATGAATTTTGGGGTTTGTCAAGGAGATGGGGAAAAAATTTTGGGAATAGGGAATGGGGAATGGGGAA
>DDLS01000171.1:0-9352 GCA_002340255.1 Cyanobacteria bacterium UBA2566 | reverse complement strand
AGGGAATGGGGAATGGGGAATTAGGAAAGAGGTTTCCGCATCTCCGTGTCCCAGCGTCTTCCCCATCTCCCTATCTCCGTCAGGAAATGACTTCGATGTATTGGCTATCCATCAGAAATGCCCCTCCAGCAAAGCGAACGCCCCAATAGCCTCCGGGACGACAGTCAAGAATTGTGCCTTCTTCACCGAGTTGAACGACATCGGGAGGGCGAAGCATGGGCATGGGTTCGGCGGTTTTGACGTAGGGCGGAAGGGCAATCACGCGCACACGATCGCCGACTTGAAAGGTTTTTGATTCACTCATGGTACTTGCCAAATCCGTTGATGATAGGCTTGAGGATCGGCATAGGGATCGACTGGGGGATGATCGTGATGATGGTGATGATGGCTGCGATCGTGGGAATGATCGCCATCACCGAGAGCAGCTAACCGGAATTTGCATAACTCACAGTTCATCTGTACTTGTCCCAATTGGGTTTCAATTTCGCGATCGCGCACCAGATGCATTAAATGAGGATCGATTCCCATCTCAGATAAGCACACATGGTTAATCTCTGGAAACTGTTCCTGTTGCTCGGCAGTGATATCGGCAATTTTCTTCACCAATACCCCAGTGAATAAGAAATAGGGTAACACGATAATTCGCTTCGGCTGATAGAGGCGAGCGCGACGAAACCCTTCTTCTAGGCGAGGATGGGTAATACCGATGAAACAGGTTTCGACGGTTTGATAACCGCTTCCTTCCCACACCATACGGGCTAACTTATAAACATCTCCATTGGCATCTGGATCGCTCGATCCGCGCCCCACAAAGAGGAGTACGGTGTCAGCGCGGGGATACTCTGGGGTATCCAGGGCAGTTAGGCGATCGCCCCATAACTCTAAAATACTGGGCGTAATCCCAAAATGCCGACCATAGTGAAATGTCACGTGCGGATACTCTAACCGGGCTGCATCCAAGGCATTGGTGACATCAAATTTATTATGGCGGGCAGCAAATAACAAAATCGGCAGCGCAGACACTTCCGTATACCCTTGCTCTACACAGCGTTTAACGCCTTCTAGAATGGTGGGTTCTGTTAACTCCAAAAAACAAGGAATTACGGGTCGAGAAGGGTCTAGAGCTTCATAGGCAGCCGCAAAATCGATAAATGCCTCTCGCCCCTCGCGATCTCGGCTCCCATGGCCAATCATCAACAACGGACGGTTGATGGGCAAGGGAGATAATTGAATTGAAGACGGTTTAAGTTGAAGTTGCATGATAGCTCGTAAGATACGATAACCCTCTGGCATAGTACGTTAATCCTATGGCAGAGGGCTATGCAGGGATGGGGGATAAGGTCGAGTTATTCTAGGTGTAGACATTCCCTCGCGATCTAGAGGGAATCGCCCTCCTACAGGGTTAAAGATTCGGGATTATTTTCAATTAAATCGGCTAAATCTTTAAGGAATGCGGCTGCATCTGCACCGTAGATAATACGATGATCGCAGGTAATATTCACTGTCATTTGTCGGCGCACACCCATTAAACCATTGTCCATGGCTACCACTTGGGGTTTAGAGGCACCAATGGCAAGAATTGAACCTTGACCTGGGGGTAAAATAGCGTCAAATTGATCTACACCAAACATTCCCAAATTGGAGAGGGTGAAGGTTCCACTATTGTATTCTACTGGTTGTAACTGCTTGGAGCGAGAACGAGCGACTAAATCTTTCCAGGTGCGCGAGAGGGAATAAATATCGAGTCGATCGGCATTTTGTAGTACTGGAGTAATTAAGCCGCCATCATCCATGGCAACCGCGATCGCTACATTAATATTGGAGGGATATTGGATGCCTTCTTCGGTATAACCGGCATTAACGATGGGATGTTTAGCCAGAACCACAGCCACTGCTTTAGCTAGCAGAGCGGTCATGGTAACGCCCTTAGACTTAATCTGTTTATAGAGCCGATCCAGGTTATCAGTGGTAATGCTGTAAGCAACATGGAACGTGGGCACTGCTAAACTCGCCACCATGTTGCGGACAACAGCCTGTTGCAACGTATTGAAGCGTACCACCTGACCGGGGGTAACTGCGGGTTTCGGAACTGGAGCTGGAGCAGCCACAGGTTTGGGAGCGGCAACAGGGGCAGGAGCAGCGATCGGCGCTACACTGGGGGCCACACCAGCCGCACTTTCGACATCTTGGGCTACGATGCGTCCATGGGGGCCACTTCCGACTAAAGTCGCTAAATCCACCTTTAAGTCTTTAGCCAATTTCCGGGCGCGAGGAGAAGCAATGGTACGGCCATTGCTGCGAGCTGTTGCGGCAACAGGAGCGGGTGCGGCAGCAACAGGAGCTGGCGCAGGGGCTGGGGCTGGGGTAGCGGCGGGAGCGCTTTTGGCTTGTTGTTTAGCGGTTTCAATTTCAGCTTCGGTTTCGGCAATGAAGGCGATCGCTTCTCCTACCGGTGCAACCCCACCTGCATCTACAATAATGGTGGCGAGATAGCCTTCATAAAAGGATTCCACATCCATGTCTGCCTTATCGGACTCGACAATAACGACGGTTTCTCCTTTCTCAATTTTGTCCCCTAGGGACTTTTCCCAAGAAACAATTTTGCCTTCAGTCATGGTAGAACTGAGGGCAGGCATGAACACTTCATGAATCATGGCACTGTTATCCTTAAAATTTAATTGGGTAATAGGGAATAGGAAAAACCAGTGGCTCCCTATTTCCTTTTGCTTTTTGCCTTTTGCCTGACTTCTTCCAGAAGTCTATATTTCGGCTAAATCTGACCTCGAATTTCTTCGACCACCCCATCTCGGAGGACAATTTCCACCTGCATTTTCTGGATCAAGTTTTCTCCTGGGGTAATGGTAAAGAAGCTATCCATTTGACCTTGATCGACTTCCTTATCTAACTCTAGGGTTTGTACCTGATTCAGTTGGTTTAGAAGTTGATTTTTTTGTTGCAGCAACTCGTTTTTCTTCTGATTCAACTGGGCTTGAATCTGGGTAACCTGTTGGGGATTTTGGGTTTGCATATTGGTAATCATGCTCTGGCCCTGCATCTCTACCTGTTGAATTTGTGTATCCATTTGGTTGAGTTGATTTTGGAGTTGTTCTTGAACTTCTTCCTTCCATCGAGAAGTCACAATGACTTTAATCCGAACGGGTCGTTTGAGCAGCAGGTTTTGGGTATCCATGTTTAGCAAATTCACGCTGTGTAAGTCCAGTGCAATTGAGGGTCAAAACAGGCGATCCTGTTTCTGAAGATGATTAAGTGAACATCCCGTTAATCATATCGCGATACTGTTCTCTCACAATGGGACGTTTGATTTTCAAGGTTTGGGTCATCATGCCATTGTTAATGGAGAAGGGTTCAGTAATCAAACGGAAGGGGCCAATACGGTCATCGGGGCGATACCCTGGGCGATTTTTGACTTCCCGGTTGAGTTCGGCTCGGAACAGCTCTTGAATGGCTTCATGATCGAAGTTGAGCTGCAAGGTACTATCCTCAAGGGTTTGGGCAATTGCCCGATCGCCAGGATGATGGTGTTTGACCCAGGTCTCTAGGGCTTCGACATTGGGCACAATTAAGGCTCCGAGCGATCGCCGATCTTGCCCCACAAGCATCATTTGATCGATATACGGACTGCGGGTACAAGCATCTTCAATGGGTTGGGGTTCGATATTTTCCCCATTGGTTAAAACAATGGTATCTTTAGCTCTTCCGGTAATCACCAGTTGTCCCTCTGGGGTGAGGAAGCCTAAATCTCCGGTATCAAACCATCCGTCAGAGTCAATGGCCTTAGCCGTGGCTTGAATATTCCCATAATAGCCTTGCATAATTTGGGGGCCTCTAGCCACAATCAATCCCCGATCGCCTTGGGGCAGGGGTTGGCGTGTGTTTGGCTCGATAATTCGCACTTCAGTGCCGGGTAGGGGTGTACCGGACGATCCGCGTAAATTGCGATCGCAGCGCCGAGCGGTGAGTACTGGAGCCGTTTCGGTTAAACCATAGCCAACTAAAATCTCAAAGTTAATCATTTCAAAGAACTTATCAATATGCTTGGCTAAGGAACCTCCTCCACTAATGACTTGTTTCATCTGTCCACCTGTGGCTTGGCGAACTTTTTGATAAATCAGGCGATCGCCTAAATAATGTAAAGGAGCCAGTAGCGCCGCCTTAATGGTAGCTGAGGTACGTTCTGAAGCAGATGGGTTGAGATTCTCTAACTCTAGTTGTTCCTTAATCCGTTTGGCCGAAACATAGTCTTCCGAAAATCCGAGAAAGGTTTGGATTAATTTTTGCCGACTTTGGGGCTGTTCCCGAAATTCTTTCTGAATACCTTCATAAATAGATTCCCACAACCGAGGCACACCTACCATGTAATGGGGTTTATAGTTTTTTAGGTCTTGTTTGAAGTTGCGGATATTGGTGTATCTCTGGGAACAACCTTGGGAGAGCAGATAGTACTCGATCGTGCGCTCGTACACATGCCAAGAGGGAAGAATGCTTAAAATGCGATCGCCCGGATCGGGAGCCACCACAACTGCCAAAGTACTGACTTGATAGAGCAAATTACGATGGGAGAGCATCGCACCCTTGGGTTTTCCCGTAGTTCCAGACGTATAAATGAGCGTCGCTAACTGCTTGGGGTTGTGTTCTACTGGTTGATAGGATTGTCCCTGGGCACGGTCGCATAATTGCCCAAAATTAAGATATAGAGGAGCCTCACCAGAAGAAATGGGTGGGTCTTCATCACTAAGGAGGATAATCGCTTGTAGAGTAATCGAGTTTAAGCGAGGAGCCAGTTTATCCAGGGTTTTGAGATTTTCCACAATCAGAAAACTGCTGCCGCTATCTTGGAGGATATAGAGCAATTCGTCGATATCTGCTTGGGAACTTCGCACCGCATTGGCGGCTCCAGCCATCATAATCCCTTGGTCAACGACAAACCATCGGGGGCTATTATCGGCAAACAGGGCAATGCGATCGCCAGGATTAACACCTATTTGTTGCAGAGCGATCGCCACCTGTTGCATTTGCTCGTACATCTGGCTATAGGTTAGGCTGACCTTCTGTTGGCTATGGATATCTTCGAGCGCGACAATATCGCCAAACTTTTGGGCGGCGATCGGCCAAATTTGGGCGATCGATCCTAGGTGACTATAATTCACAGCATGACTTAAATTCGCCTTTTCTAGCACTGACAGATTCGGATAATCAGATGCCACAAACCCATTACTCATCTTTGTTCTAATCCCACACTCAGTTTGTTCCAGTGTATAAGACAGTGGAGAGTCGGCAGTCGGGAATAGGAAATAGGAAAAACCACACGATCAAAGGCTCAAACCCTGAGTAGGAGCTTGCCTATTTTTCACTCCTACTGCCTATTCTCTGCCTATTGACAAAATGCCTAGACTATGCATCAACCTATTTTCGTTTAATGTTGGTGAAAATCTGACCGGAGAGTTGGTCTAAAGACCCCGCAGTGGCATGATATTCATATTGTGCTTTTAGCGGTGAGACACACCGTTTCAGCCTGTGGAGCGAATGTCAGACTCGAAAGGCATTGTGCCCTAGAACGCTGTTGCGAAAAACCCGCAAGGGACAGAAGCAGGAACCCAAATCGTGAGGTTTGGGAATCACCGTCCTTCCAGGGCGGTGAGGATGTCAAAATGAAGATCGACATAGAGGGTAACAATCCCAAGTCCAGTAGGTATTTTAACTCCTCATGGGTCTTGGGTAGGCCAAAGTGTTGAAAATTCCAATAACAAAATGTCATAGTCTTTGAGGGAGAACCATGCTGAAACGATACATTGTGCTGATATTAGCCACTGTATTTCTGGCCCTGAACGTTGTTGTCGGGAGTGCGACGGCTGCCAATATTTCGGAAAAGAACCGCACTATTCCCGTGAATCAAGCAGGTGAGACCACAACAATTACTCAAGATGAGTATGTGTTAGGGAAGAGACTGTTTGTGGATACTTGTTCCCAGTGTCATGGAACAGGGATGACCAAAACCAACCCGAATGTGGGATTGGGTATTGAGGCTATGGCTGGAGCAGAACCCCCCCGTGATAATCTAGCGGCTTTAGTTGACTATATGCAGAATCCCACCACCTATGATGGAGAGATTGAAATTTATGAACTCCATCCGAGTACTCGGAGTGCGGATATTTTCCCAGAAATGAGAAACCTGAGTGATGACGATTTAAAAGCGATCGGCTCTTATATTCTGGTGGAAATGAATGTGCGTCCGAATCAGTGGGGAGCGGGTAAAAATACTCGTTAATTCTCAAAAGAGGCGCTCCGACTCCTGGGGGTAGGAGTGGCACTTTTTCCAGTTCAATAGCAGCAGTCTTGAGTACTGCTGCTCTTAATGTTGATTTATCTAAAGTTCATGATTAATTTCCCTCGATTCAAATTGGGTTTAAACGTTTTTTTGGCTGAGAGTGGGCGACAATGGAGGTGTTGGCTGCGTCCAGTGGTGGCGATCGCCTTAACCATCGGTTTACTCTGGACTCTAGCCACCCCTTCAGCTTTGGCTTCAGATCGCTATGTCATCCGTTTCCTAAAAGCCTTCGATCCGGTAGAAATTCCCTTAGATACGGCAGGTAATACGCAAACGGTGACCCCAGATCAGTTATCGGAAGGGAAAACTCTGTTTAACAAAAATTGTGAAAATTGTCATTTAGGGGGCACCACCTTGCTGAGTGACTATGAGTCCTTGTCTTTAGAGTCTCTGCACAATTCTACTCCTCCCTTGGATAACATCAATAACATGGTGGGTTATCTACGCGCTCCCTTAAAACAAAAAGGGGACTATCAAAAATATGCCTGCCGTGAAGTGAGTCCAGAGTGGATGTCTTCTGAAGAACTGGAAAATTTATCGGCTTTTCTGATTCGTGCGGCTCAAGAAGTTGAAGGTTGGGGCGCTGGAGAGTTTTAGATTAGGGAATGGGGAATAGGGAATAGGGAATAGGGGAATGAGGGAGTGGGGTAGGGTGGGCAGGAGGATAAACGACATCATTCAAATTTTACAAGCAGACCCTGCCCACCTCACCCGATACTTTAATTGTTAATTGATATAAGGTGAATTCTGATGGTACAGGCTCCTCCCCAACCTAAACCGCTTCTACTCCAATTACCTCACCAGCTACTGCTCCAGGTGACACGGGAACAGTTTGTGGCATTGGTTAGGGTAAATCGCGATCTCAGACTTGAACGCACTGCTACAGGAGAACTGATTGTCAATCCACCCACAGGTGGCGAAACCGGTAAACGAAATGCGAAAATCGGCACTCAGCTCGGTATTTGGGGTGAAGCAAATCAGAAGTTAGGGGAATATTTTGACTCATCAACTGGATTTGAGCTGCCCAATGGAGCCAACCGATCGCCGGATGCGTCTTTTGTAAGGAAAGATAAATGGGAAGCGCTAACACCCGAACAGAGGGAAGGCTTTATTCCTCTATGTCCTGACTTTGTTGTGGAGCTACGTTCTAAGACAGATAGCCTTAAAGATCTGCGGACTAAGATGCAGGAATATATCGATAATGGTACTCAGTTGGGATGGCTGATCGATCCGAAGAATAAGCGAGTGGAAATTTATCGGGCGAATCAAGTGGTGGAAGGGGTGGAAAATGCGATCGCTTTATCGGGAGAAGCGGTTTTGCCTGGGTTTACGCTTTCAATGGAACGCATTTGGTCTTAGGTTTTCTGTCAAGATCGATGCGATCGCGAGAAAAGATGAAGAGCTACAAACCCGGTTTCTTTGTACTTCTGGCAATATCAAGATGATGCTGTGTCATGGCACTACGATATAATAGATGTGACCATTATGGATTGCTTGTACATGATGCAGGAGTACCAAAAACTCATTGTTTCCGATCCTCAAATTATGATGGGAAAACCCACGATTTGGGGAACTCGAATTACCGTTGAACTGATTCTAGAAAGTCTTGCTGCTGGCGAAACTCAGGAGCAACTCTTGCAAGCTTATCCTAGACTCGATCGCCAGTCTATCCTCGCCGCCCTTGCCTTTGCTGCTGAAGCCTTAAAAGCGGATGTGGTGTATCCAGTTTTGGATGTAGCTTCGTGAAATTGTTAGCAGATGAAAATATTAATGAACTCATTGTCGATCGCCTGAGAAAAGATGGTCATAGAGTTTGGTATGTTGTCGAAATGGAGCCAGGAATTTCTGATGATAAAGTACTTGATTTAGCTAACCAAGAAAATGCTCTGTTATTAACTGGAGATAAGGATTTTGGGGAGCTAGTTTTCCGTTTAGGGCGTGTTACATCTGGGGTAATCTTAATTCGGTTGCTCGGATTATCGAATGAGAGTAAGGTAACGATAATTGCGAATGCAATCGCTCAATACGCGGATCGACTCCCTGGTGCTTTTACTGTAATCGCTCCTACCACAATTCGGATTCGGAACATGGAGATCTGAAGGATGAAAAAATCAGCACAAGAACTGATTCGTACTCTGTGCTTCTTGCGGCTGTTAGAAACCGGGTTTCTTCCCACAGATGCACCCTGCGATGGAGAGGAGCGAGAAACCCGGTTTCTTTGCACTTCTCGCACCCTGTGTTCCCCAATGTCATGGCGAACGAAGTGAAGCCATCTCATACTCTTGGAGACTTATTGAGATGGCTTCGCTACACTCCGTTCCGCTCGCAATGACAGATCAAGTCATTGCGAATGAAGCGAAGCGGAATAAAGCAATCTCAGCCCCCTGCGGTAATATGAGATAGCTTCCCTACACTCCGTTCCCCTGGCCATGACCCACAACATCCCCGCCAGAGAAATTTTCGATACAATAGAAACGAGCGATCGCTGTTCATTGTTCATTGTTCATTGATATGAGAATCGTCGGAACTCTGGTAGCGCTGGGAGTGTGGATGACTCCGGTAATGGTGACGGTGGCAGAGCAACCCAGTTGGGCGCAAAGTCAGCAACCTTCGGCGGAGGAAATTTGGGTAGCCATACAACAGTTAACGGATCAAGCAATTCAACTGCAACAACGAGGAAAATCACAAGAAGCTATAGAAGTTTGGCAGCAAGTTTTAGCCATTTCGCAAGCATTAGAAATTACAGAAGTTGAAGCCGTTGCATGGTTATTTATTGGTCGTAATTCCTATGATATTAGGAAAACCTAAAGTTGCCATAGAAGCCGACGAACAAGCCCTACCCCTTTACCGAACAGTAGAAGACGGATCAGGAGAAGCGACGACGTTGAATAACTTGGGGTTAGTTCACCACAGCATTGGTCAACCGCAACGAGCGATCGCCTATTACGAACAAGCCTTATCCCTTCACCGAGCAGTGGAAGACCGAGGGGGAGAAGCCGTGACGTT
>DDLS01000091.1 GCA_002340255.1 Cyanobacteria bacterium UBA2566 | reverse complement strand
GGGGGAATGGGGGGATAGGGGGCAACGGTTTAAGGTTTCTCTAGATCGCCATGAAATGTAGGATTGAGGATCATGAGTTGATCGCCGTGAATACTTTTCTGAATGGCAACGACAGGAGGGACTTTTCGGGTTTGAGGCTCCTCTAGAGAAGTGTCAATCAAATAAATCCAACCGTCTCGCTCTAGGAGCAAGCGCCAAACTCTGGGTTGCCTGCCGCGAATATCTGTATTTTCTTTAGCTAGAATATTCTCGAACGCCTCATGATCCCCAAAAAAGCGAAAGCCTTGCACAGAGGGGTCAATAAATTCATCCTCCAGCAGTCTACCGAGGGGAAGTCGATCTTCTGGTGTAATCAGCGTAACAACGGGTAACGTAGAATTGGGGCCAATATCTCGTTTGACATCGGCGATCGCCTGACTTTGGGCTAAATGAAATAAAATCAATAATACCCAAGCCACAATCACCGTTTCATCAACTAAGGAACGCAGAAACTTAATCGAATCAAAATCTAGAGGATTAAACGTTATTAAAGAGTACATCTGGCGACATAAAAACCGCACCCATCGACTTTTTGAATTTCGAGGATAGGGCAAGCGAATTTTGACCATCTTATTCAGTTTCTCTAACTTTTTAATCCCCCATAACGTCACATAAATGCCATTGATCATTAACCCTAACGCAACGATCGCCCGGAGAATGGCACGAGTATCCCCTAAAATCACTTGGATGGGCACAATAAAAAAAGATTGGACGGGCAATTCCAACGTCGTCAATTCCAAGCTAAACTGGAAAAAATAGACCGAACGATAAATCCAACCCATAAAAAACAAAGCAGCTCCCAGCAAGCCAATTAAACTGGCAAATCGGCGTAAAATGCTCGGTTCATTCTGGGATGGAGGAGTAGACACAATGGTTTATCGGAGACGAGCTATACTCAGTATTATAGGATTTATTGCTCTTCTACCGCTATGAAAACTGTAATTAAGGTAGCTTCTCTGTTCGCATGTACGCTCCTGTGTTATGCCAACTTCTCCCTACCTGTATTTACATCCAAAATAGCCCCTACCTCCAGCATTGCTCAAGCTCAATCTACCGAGCAACAACTTACCGTTGCCTTACCGGAAGTTGCCCAAATTGCCCTGAAAGATGGAACGACTCTATCGGGACGAGCGATCGACATTAATCCACAATCGATAACTCTAGAACGAAGTAATCAGAGTCGAAAGATAGACTGGGAAACTGTATCTTCAGTTCAATTTGATCGAGATTCAGACACTTGGTTAACACCGGGAAGGAGGCTAGTGATTCGTGGAGAAGAGGGTGAAGAAGAGAAAAAGCCTTTAATTTTAGATATTCCTGCCAATCAGATTCAAAAACTCGATCCAGACATTGGCCATTTTCGGCTCGATTTAAGTTTTCTGTCTAGAGGCAGAATTCGCGGCATTCTCCAAGTTGCCAGCGATCATCTCTATGTGGTGGAGCAGATAGAATATAATCAATCCCAAAATGTCTTTACGTTGCAAGCGAAACCCTATCTGAGTCAATAACGATAATAATCAGTAAATGTAGGGTCAGCTTTGACACAAAATTTGCAACCTCGCATTGCATGGCATCACAATTATAAGAGTTTAAAAACTCCTACTCTAGCATTGCTGGACTACACCAATAATGACCAACTTGCCATAGAGTTTGGTTCGTTCTCCATAGAGATCGATCGCTATCAGCTTACCATCACTACATCGACCTTTACCCTGATAGCTTAACCGCTTGCGATCGCCCTGAAAACACTCGTGAATTTGATCGAATACAGAGCGCCTACTTTCCACTGCCATTAAATCCAGAAATGACTCTAAACCGACTAATTCTGCAAATCGATAGCCAAATAGATTGGCTAACTGCCGATTCGCATAGACAAACTTTCCTCGTTCTGTGAGCATATAGAATCCTAACTTGTCTAAGGAGTCTTCTTCGTGGGAGGGTTCTTCAGCACTCTTTTCTGGTATGGAAGAGGGACGCTCGAGTTTTTGATATTCTACATACAGCCGGACATTATCCAACACTACCCCCATTTGCTCGGCTGTTTTCTCCATTAAACTTGCGGTATCTTCCGTAAAATATCCCGGTTCAGGATGCATGAGGGTTAAAATTCCCAAAAGGGTTTGAGAGCGAAAAATGGGCACACCTAATGCTGAACGCACCAAATAAGGCTCATCAGGAAGGGTTAACCAGCGATCGTCGGTTTTCGTATCAGTAATTAAACCAATGTCTCGATGATGATTCACCCAACCGGCTAATCCTTTGTCTAAGACTTGACCAATGATCGCCTGTTTATGATCCCGAATGGTTGCCCCCCGCGCTAATACACTGGCGACTACTGTTCCCTTTGGATCTAAGAAAAATAAGCTCCCTTCTTCTGCTTCTGTAAACTGAATAGCGATTTTCAAGGTTTGTTGTAAAACCGATCGCAGCATCAAGGAACCTGTCGAAGTCCGCATTAAATTTGTAAATGTGCGGAGCAGTTCATTTTGAGCTTCAAAGGCTTTTTGATCCTGTTTCAGATTCCGGATCTCTTGATGCAAACGATGGAGTTCTGCGGTTAGGTTCTCGTC
This sequence comes from Cyanobacteria bacterium UBA2566, assembly GCA_002340255.1. Classification (GTDB taxonomy): domain Bacteria; phylum Cyanobacteriota; class Cyanobacteriia; order Cyanobacteriales; family Desertifilaceae; genus Roseofilum. Next base: position 5,599 of record DDLS01000091.1, on the reverse strand, counting down.
TAGGCGATCGCTCATTTTTCCTTAGTCCTGAAATTATAGCGCTTGGCGCTGGTAATGGGTAAACCCTTTTCTTCCTTGAAAGTCCCTATGTTTAAGACTTTCCCGAAAATGACTACTGAAGGAAAACCCATCGATAGTTTACCTTATAGTAGGAAACAGTGGCTCAAGGATTTTGGGCTGGCGCTGGAGTGGCTAAAGTTTCCGGTGATAGATTAATAAAGGGTAGCGCACCTTGGCCGCCCATAACTGTCGGAAAGTGACCATCCCATTTTTCAATGGCTAGTTTTTGCAGCAAAATCGGTGTTAGAGTTTGTCGTTGCAGTCGTTGCGCTTCGGCTTGTCCTTTGGCGCGGTTGATTTCCGCTTGGGCTTCCTTTTCTGCTTTCAAGGCTTCAAAGTCTGCCCGCTTTGCTTCTTGTTCGGCAATTTGTTTGGCTTCGATGGCTTTGGAAAATTCTGGTGAAAAGGAGACATTGACCAGAGAAACATCATCAATCAAAATGCCATAGGATGTAATTCTTTGCTTCAGAGCTTGATCGATTTCCTGTTTTAATTCGGTGCGTCGAGTAATGATTTCTTCGGCATTTTTCTTGGCGGTTGCGGCTTTCACGACTTCGGAAACCGAGGGCGTAATAATCCGAATTAGGATTTGTTCGTGATTGCCAATTTGTTGAAAGACTCGATTCACTCGTGATGGATCGATATGCCAATTAATGGCAATTTCCATGCCCACATCTTGTAAATCACGGGAAGAAGCTTCTGCATTGACATCATTTTTCTGGACTCGTACACTGAGGTTTTGCACGGTTGTCATCACTGGAACAATCGGATGAATTCCTTCATCCAATATGACATCTTGGACTTTACCAAATTTCATGACTACGCCCCTTTCTCCAGCATTCACGATGACAAAGGGACGAAAAATTAAACCGATAAATACTAGGAAAAATGCCCCCAATACGGGAATCATCAATTGGGGATTGGTGAATTGGGAGTTTGAGGGAAAAGGATTAGGCGATTTCATAATGGGAATGGGTAATCGAGAATTATTAAATGGGGAGTTCTGGAATACTTTCTAGGGGAGGGAGAGACCAGAATTCAGAATCTACTGTAACTTCTGTCACTTTTTCAGAGGAGAGGCGATCGCATCGCCGCGCAAACGGACATCGAGTACATTCACTTGAGCTGACTGGAACTTGGGGAAAATCACTTCCCTGGATATAGTCCTTTAACCCTTGATTAAGCTGGCATAAAAGTTTACTTAGTTCTAGTTTAGTTTGTTCGTGTTGCCCGTCATTATACTTAAATTCGAGAGAAGTTGCTCGATTATGTAACGAATTTTCACCTTTGACAAACCAGTAGGTTATGGAAATTTGTTCCGGGGGATAATGACTGGTTTCGGCTAATACAAAGGGATAAAGACGGGTTTGCCAATTCTGTTTCAGGCGATCGCTATTTTGCGGTTGCAGATGGGTTTTCCAATCCATAATTTGTGCCTGGTGCGATCGGCAAATCAATAAATCATAAATCACGGTTAGCCAATACCCCTCAAACTCCAGAGTTCGCTGGTGTTCACTTTCCCGAAAATCCCCCTCATCTGCAAACAATCCCGGATCAGCAGTGATTAACCGTTCTAAACCCTGTTTAAATTGAGGGTCACGTGCCAAAATTCCCTCAATGGGTAGCCCTAATTCTCGCTGTTGCATCAACAAATGAAACTGGCTTCCCCATTCAGATTTTTCCTGTTGCTCCACAGGAACAACATAAGGAATTTTTTCCAAAAAGATATATTGAAATTTACGCCCACAGGTACTCAAAATATTTAAATGACCTTGAGAGAGGCGCAAGCTCAACTGCTCCATCATTTCCATCCCCTATTATTCATTACCCCTTCCCAGCTCGTAGCACGCTAACATCGAGCTAGCACAAATACACTCTCCTTATTGCCACGATTAATGCGTAAATCTCGATCTAAATAGGTAATATCTAACCAACCTTTTTGATTTTCCTCACTAATGGGGAAATCAAATGGCCAAAAGGTGGCGCTCTCTTGTATTTTCTCAATCATCTGTGAGGGAGATTCATAACCTAAAACCCGTTGCAGGCCGAAAATTCCTCGATTAAATCGCACATTCACCCGCCGCTCATTGACTACGGAGAAATTTGCCCGAACACTTACGAGAGAGTCTAAATAAGGCAAACCATCGAGTTCACCAATATTATAAACCGCCTGCTCATCAACCCGAATACATTGATAGATTTGGCCCAACTGATACAGGGGAATGCGATCGATATTCAACAACTCGGCACTGGTGGTATACAGCAAGCGCCAATCGCCACTCAGAAGTTCCGGAAACTCGGTTGGGCAAGGGTTGGGGTTACGCTCTTCGAGTTGCACCACATAGGACAAAATGGCCTGTTTTTCAGTGGCTGAAGCCAATATACCACGATTCGTGCCGGCGATCGCCTCTAACAAACGGTCTTTACCAATCATAATTCCTCCTAAGTGAATGACCTATACCATTAACAGCTATGCTTATGCTAACAACTGGCTTTCCAGAATCCTGATAAACTCAAAAGAGATGAGTATCACCAATTGGATTTTCCTATTCTCTCAGCCATGTCTGCCAAATTTGTACCGATCAAAAACCCCTCCTTGCGAGAAACCGCTCGTTCTCAACTGGCTCCTATTCTTCCTTCTCCTCAAACCGAGTCCCTAGTAGACTGGTTGGAAAAAACGGGACGCATGTCTGCCCGCGATCCCCAAGAGCAAGAGTTTGTAGAGAATGATGTGGATATCTCCGAACTCGAGCTGATGGATGGAGCAGATGATAACTATGATGACGATGATGATTCCATCAATGATGAGTAAGCGATACAGCGCTTCGTGATGTCATGAGGTACAGTCAGAACCATCCCCCCTAAATCCTCCGAAGATCGGGGGACTTTTACTGCTCCTTTTTCTAAGGTAGGGGGAGAAAGATGTACTACATAAAGCGCGAAAACTGCTGTAACTCTAGATTGAGTGTTTCTGTGAGTGTGAATGTGAGGACAAACTGTGGACGCGAAACTTAGCTTTGGGGGGTTCTCCTTTCCCTGGGGAACCCGTCTATTTTTAATCTTACTGGTTGGTCTGGGACTGACAGCTTTAACGTTAGATCTACAAATGAACCAATTATCCCAGGGTTGGTTTTCCCTGAGTCTGCCCTTCTGGAGCGGGTTCCTACTGACTACCCTCATAGGGGCTTGGGCTGTACCGACCTTAAGAAAGATTAAAGCTGGCCAAATTATCCGCGAAGATGGGCCGCAAGACCATTTGAAGAAAGCGGGTACTCCAACTATGGGAGGGATCTTTTTTATTCCAGTAGCTGTTCTGGTGGCGCTGGTGGCTTCGGGTGGCGATCGCCTGGTTCTAGTCGTTTCCCTCGTTATCTTAGGCTATGGAACGATCGGGTGGATTGATGATTGGCAAATTCTCCGCCGTCGCTCCAATAAGGGGATTTCTCCCCGGATGAAGCTGATCCTACAAACCCTATTGGCGGTTGTTTTTTGCCTGTGGATGCTCTTGACGCAACCAGCAGATCTGACCACAGTGGCTTTATTTGGAGCGGTTAGCCTGCCTCTCGGTTTTATCTTTTGGCCCATAGCGGCTTTTGCCCTGGTTTCTGAAAGTAATGCGGTGAACCTCACAGATGGTTTAGATGGTTTAGCGGGAGGAACCTGCGCGATCGCCTTTTTAGCCCTCGGCGTTCTGTTGGCACCTACTGCTCCGAGTTTAATGATCCTCTGCGCTGCCGTCAGTGGCAGTTGTATTGGTTTTTTGGTCTACAACCGCAACCCTGCCCAAGTGTTTATGGGAGATACCGGCTCCATGGCTCTTGGCGGCGGTTTAGCGGCGATCGCCCTCATTAGCGGTAACATCTGGAGCTTATTGATTCTCAGCGGTCTCTTTGTCATCGAAGCCCTCTCCGTTATCTTACAAGTGAGCTACTACAAAGCCACCAAAGGCCCCGACGGTATCGGTAAACGGATTCTGAAAATGGCTCCTCTACACCATCATCTTGAACTCTCTGGATGGTCAGAAACCCAAGTGGTGGGTGTATTTTATGGCTTTGTTGGTATCCTCGCCATTCTCAGTCACCTCTAGGTCATCCTGTCAATTTTTATAGATTGAACGGCGATCGCCCCTTTAGCTATTCTATCTACTCAACTTTGGGATTGACTGGCTGATTGCGCTCTGATGCTTTTAGTTTTTGCTCAATGGCCAATTGGATCTTTGTATCAAAATCAAGGTCATTTGGACTACAATCTAACTATCTCACCTTGAAATCGAAATCCTTTTTAGGCAACAGCGACATATCTGAAACTATGGTCAAAACACTGCAAGGAGGAAAATATACCCTTGATGAAGAACTGGGTCAAGGTGGGTTTGGATTAACGTTTAAGGCGACCCATCATTATCTGCATCAGATAGTGGTAATTAAAACTTTGAATGAGTCGATTCGGAAACAGCCTAATTTTCAGGAGTTTGAGCAGAAGTTTCAGGATGAGGCTCGCCGCTTGGCGCTGTGTGTACATCCCCATATTGTGCGGGTGAGCGATTTCTTTACGGAAGATGGGATACCCTATATGGTGATGGATTATATTCGAGGGCCGACGTTAGCTGAGTTGGTGTATTCCGATCGCCCCTTAAGTGAGGATATCGCGATTCATTATATCCGTCAAATTGGAGCAGCGCTAGAGATTGTCCATCAGAAGGGCGTGTTGCATCGGGATATTAAGCCCCAAAATATTTTGTTGCACGAAGGCACTCAGGAAGTGGTGCTGATCGATTTTGGTATTGCCCGGGAATATGAGCAAAATTTAACCCAAACCCATACCAGTTTAGTTTCAGAAGGCTATGCTCCTATCGAGCAGTATATGCGATCGCAGCGTCGCAGTGCTGCCAGTGATGTTTATGGACTGGCGGCTACCCTGTATACGATACTGACGGCCAGAATACCCGTGGCTTCTATTTTACGCGATCGCCACCAAATGCCAAGCCCCAGAGACCTCCAACCCCATCTGAGTCCTGCGGTTAATCAAGCGGTGTTGCGGGGAATGGCTCTGAATGCTGAAGACCGACCGCAAACCATTCGGGAATGGCTGGATTTATTGCCCCAAACGTCACTTACGGCTATTCCAACTACTCCTCAAGCCACTACACCCACTCCTTCATCCACCAGCCAAGCCGCCACTATTGCCCTGGTTCCGCCGTCTGTGCCTCGTCCGAGTACTACAGGTAAATTGGGAACTCTAACACCAAGTAATACTACTGAATCTCGGCCATGGCTTTGGCTGCCGATCGTGATTTTAGTGGCGATCGCTGGTTTAATCGGAGGGGTAACCGCCACTCTACAACGGGCTAACCGTCCCTCTGAACCCATTGCGTCCCCCAGTCCCCAACCCTCTCCATCACCCACTCCAACACTACAACCTTCTCCATCACCCACTCCCACTCCGACTCCCAAACCCACACCCTCGACCACTCCGACACCAGCACCTTCACCCAAACCCCCACCCCCACCTAAACCAACACCCTCACCAACACCAGCACCTG
>DDLS01000167.1 GCA_002340255.1 Cyanobacteria bacterium UBA2566 | reverse complement strand
TTACAGCGCAAAGCGCTGTATTATTGGACGGCGAGTGTTTGCCTTTTAGTTACAAGAGAATAATCAATATCAAGACTGCAATCAATCTCAGGCTTTATCCGGTTTACCCATAGATCTTCTCGAACAAGCTCTGGGACGTTTACAAGAAGCCAGTAATGGAGAAGTTGCGTCTTGGTTTTCTGAGCAAATTCAATCTCTACAGATTGGCGAGCCTGAATGAGCGATCGACTGTGCTTAAACTATATTTTTTAAACTATATTTTTAATGGGTAAAGTCATCGCAGTTGTTCGAGTTTGCAGGTCAAGTTTTAATTTTTAATGGATTGGCATTGGGGACAAAAATGACTCGATCGCCCCCCCAACTTCACCCGCTCGATCGCTGTGTTACAACGACGACATGGCTGTCCCCTGCGACCATAGACCCACGCCACCCCAGCATAATTGCCATTGACTCCTTGCACATTCAGAAAATGGCTAAACGTTGTCCCCCCCTCTTGCAAGCTATCTTCCAGCACTTGAACCACCGCCCTCTTTAAGCTCTCCCATTGGGAAACCGACAGATCGCAACAGCGCATTTCCGGATGCACCCCACAGAGAAACAACGCCTCATCCGCATAAATATTACCCAGTCCAGCAATAAAACTCTGATCCAGAAGAGCCGTTTTAATCGGTCGTTTTCGACGCTCTAAGGTGCGGCGCAAATATTCCACCGAAAACTCCTCAGAAAGCGGCTCTGGCCCCAATTTCCCCAATCCCGTGATAATCTTCTCTGGAGCCACATCAGGCGGAACCCACCAAACCCGACCAAACCGCCGCTGATCGACAAAACGCAACTCTTTCTGGGATCTAAACTCCAATCTTACCCTCGTATGTTTCGCCAGAGGTTCCCCAGGAGCAACCCATAACAACTGTCCCGTCATCCGCAAATGTACCCCCAACCATCCAGCAGAGTTTCTTTCCTCGATCAGCTCTGCTAATAAATATTTGCCGCGACGGTGCCATTGTCTAATCTTCGCTCCTTGCAACGCCTGCAAAAACCGATCCACAGAAGGAGGGTGGGCAATGCTGTGACTCCAACCTGACGGCCGGCGATCGCACAACACTTCCCCACCCTCAATCTCCTGCTCTAGCGTCAGTTGATTGAGTCCTTTCCGAACCGTCTCAACCTCTGGTAGTTCAGGCACAACTCTTGCTCATCCCAATAAGCTTTGCCACAAAACGATTAAACTTCTTCAAGTTCGCTTTCTGCAAAGTTATTGGTATTGACTCCAGAAGCGCTACCGCTGAAACCGGTATAGTTGACTTTGTCAAAGCGAACAATAACGGGGTATTTGATCCCGCTTTTGTCTACACTTGCTACCGTACCAACGTCGTTGTACCAATAGGACTCTTTGCGTTTAATACGGACTTTAGAACCACGCTTAACCATGATGACTGTTTCCTTTGAGTATTTGTTAACGGGCATTGTCTCTCAGGGTACTACTCAACGGTTCTCATCTGCACGCTTAGTTTTTTAAGTTTTGTTACTAATCCTGCCATCGGACGCGCACAAAATGGGCGGGTTTACCCCACATATCTTGACTCTCCTCAATTCTGACAATTTCCAGGTTAAAGGGAATAGCTGTAGTCACGTAGCGTTGAGCAATCGGCCCTAAATCAGGGGCCAACTGGGAAGCACTCATGGCAGCAACTCCCACCCCCAGCAATTATCCGAGGGGATCTTTGGGCATCAGCCAATTCACACCCAGGGTAAAACCAGCCGTGAGTAGCAACGCGACAGAAAGATTGGTTCCGCATCGAGGATGAACCGCTAGGTTCCATTCTCCGCTGGTAATACGGTTTAGAGCGCTATAAACGGCTTGCTGTAAGGTTTGAGGGTTAACGCTACCATACAGGTAAAATCCCTGTTCTGTAGACATGCCACCCAACAGTTCGCCCCTGCGATCGAACTCGGTCAAAACCCAGACAGTTGCATGTTCTAAGGCATGAACTTGGCGCACCATTAAGAATTCTTTGACACCAGGCAAAAAGCCCAATTGTTCTAGGATTTCTCGATCTTGAGTGGCTTGAGGCACAAAGTCAAAAGAAGAGGCTGTTTGTGTCATGGTTACCGGTTGCATAGATGAGATCTATTTAGAATGGTAGCGCGTTGGGCTAGAGGGAGGAGGCGATCGCCTCAGCCATTCCCCATTCCCCATTCCCTATTCCCTATTCCCTATTCCCTAGCGCGAAGCGCAAAGCGCTATATCGTGTGAAATCAAAAAATTGGGAATTGCTTTGCATCCACCCGCAATTGTGCAATTCCCAAACTACTCCCAAATCTGTAATCGTGAGGGCAAACACCCCCATCAAACTTATTTCCCTTTCATTTGTTTCGCTTGTTCCAGGGCAATTTCTTTGAGCGCCTCAGAAGATTTAACATTTGAGGCTCCTTCAATAGCTTTGACGGCTAAATCTTGTACCTGTTTCAAGGCGGAATCCAATTGTTGGGAGAGATTTTGAATCCGGTTTTCTTGATTCTGAATGGTTTCGGATAAGCCTTGTAAGCGCAACTCATAGATTTTCTTCTGGCTTTCCATTTCTTGAGTGCGAAGATCGGCTTTGATTTTGACTTGATAGTGACCAATATTGCGACCGTTTTCCTTACCGCGTTTGGTGTTCTCTTGTAATTCTTCTGGAAAGGCTTCTACTTTAGCTTTCGCTTCAGTATAGGCTTTTTCCCGTTCGGCGATCGCCTTCTCTCGCTCTTGCCAGGTTTGCTCTTGGGTTTCCCGCAACTCCAAAAGCTCTTGCTCTAGCTGCTCTCGCGTTTGCTGATAGGTTTCTGTATTCAACTTGCGTTGGAGTTGCAAATTATAGTCATAGGTTTGTCCATCCCGGTCTTGGTGCGTCTGACTGGCGCGATCGCGCTCTTGAATCTCCCGTTGATGGGTTTGGCGTGCTTTGTCCCAAGCTTTTTGGGCTTCCGCTAAACTTTGCTCTAGGGTTTCTCGCTGCTCTTCCCATTCGAGTTCAAAGGTTTTTGCCTGGGTTTGATATTGTTCAATTAATTCGTCTAAGGTGGTTTCAGCCACTTCTAAATCATGTAACTGTTGCAATTGTTCTTGTTCTAAATGTACCTGTTCCTCAACCTCTTCGAGTTCACTTGCTTCTTTTAAAAGTTGATCGGAAAGCTCATTTAAGGCTCCGCCAAAGGTGGCTTGAATTTGTTCTAAATCTTGCAAGACTTTTTTCATAGGTTCTGTCACTCGGTGTACTGAGTTCTGGGCGCTGGGATGTTCAATCACGGGAGTCGGTTTTACCAAAGGTTGTGCTTGTTTTGGCTCGGCGGTTTGGGCAATTTTGTTTTCTAGATCTTTTTTCTCTTGCAGTAATTCTTGATAAGAGGCAAGAATTTCTGATTTTGTATTGCGACTTGTCGGTTTTTTAGCCATGGTTAAAATTCATCAATCGTGGGGACATAGAAATTAATTATTACTGCCGGAACTGGAAAAGGCTCGCATCGCCAGTTCTTTAGCTTGATTAACGGCAGCTTGTAGTTGTTCGGAAAGAGCGGTGATTTGTTCAGTTTGCCGTTCAATGGTTGTTTCTAGGGATTGAACTTGCAATTCGTATCCCTGTTGAATACCTGTCCATTCTTTTTCTAAAAGATCGGACTTGACTTTGCCTTCACGGTTGGCATCTTGAATGGCTTCTTCTTTAGCTGTAGTGTAAGCTTGTTTGAGTTCTTCTTCGTAACCGGCAATTTTTTGACAAGATTCGGTGTATTCTGCTTCTTGATCGTTGAGGACTTTTTCGCGCTGTTGCCAGTCTTTATCGAGTTGTTGTTGACGCTGACGAAGTTCGTGTTCGAGTTGCCGTTTGCGCTCTTCATAGTCATCTGATTCCATTTGGCGCAAGCGCTCTAATTCATATTGAAAATCGGTTTCTTCATGCTGGCGATCGCGGTTAATCTGTTCAGTTTTTTCCGAGAGAACACCCTCATATTCTTGTTGCTCTTTTGACCAGAATTTACGCACTGATTCCTGTTGCTTTTGTAAGGCTTCTTGCTGACTGGTAATTTGAGCCTCGAATGTATTCAGTTTGGCATTATGTTCTTGAGTCAAAAGATGCAGAGCATCGGCAACAATACGGACATTTTTGAGATCTTGTAATTGTTCCTGTTTAACGGCGATCGCTTGATTGATTTCCTTGAGCTTATCGGTTTCTGTGGATAACTTCTCGGTTAACTGCTCAATGGTATTGCCTAAATCTAAGTGGAGAGTGGCGAGTCCCGTAATCAGGCGATCGCGGCTATAACTCGAAACCTTAGCCAACACCTGCTGATTCTGTTCCCGCTGCGCCTCTTGTTCCTTCGTTTCTACCCGCGCATTGGGGGATTTTCTCTCATTGACAATCTTCTCAAACGCTTGCATTAACTGACTTTTACTCGATGGTGTAGGGGTCATTACCTCTGGCCTCACAGACTTGATAATTTCATCAACACCATCACTATAACCAGGATTGAATTTTAAGTCAACCCTTTTTTAATAGACCTGGGGACACTGGGAATGGCTCGATCCCATGGAATGCAACCTTATGGCTCAGAACAGGTTCCTATAAGATTGTGGCGATCGCCTCCTCCAGGTCTGCTTGAGATAAAGTCGTTACAATAAACACCTCTTGCACCGTCTTCCCTTGGCGCGCAATCAGCTTAAACCCTCCCCGAATAGGAACCGAAACCTTCAACTTCATATGGGGCATATGGCTTTTTACCCGACCAATGACCCCTGGCGTAATCGTAGAAATGCCTTCATAGGTCGTCAACTTCTCCAAAATGGGAATCAACCCCTCCAAATGAGTTGAATGATTCCACACCAAGCGACCCGATGCTTCAGTAGACTTTGATGGAGCCTCAGAGCATTCTGACTTCTTTTTCTTCTTCTTGCCCACGCTCGCTGCTCCCCACCCCTTAAGCCTTTTCCAGGGGAGCCATCGTTAAACCCGCCCGACTTAACTGTTGATGATACAGTTCAGCCGCCTCTTGGGGGCCAACCCAAACCGTGGCTTGTCCCTCATAGTGAACTTGATTGGTTAATTCCCAAGCCAGATCGGTTGTCATGCCAGGAATATACTTCACCAGGCAATCATGAACATGCTGGAACGTATTGAAATCATCATTAAGGACAATGACTTTGTAATTCGGATAAGGCTTACGGATAACTTGGCCCGACTTTTCAGGGGCCTGGGTAGGAGCGGCTGCCATATTGCGAATCGGAGGCGAAAGTACCGGATGCATAAACCCTAATTTGCCAACTGATCGACAAAAGAGATCAAAATTTCTTGCACTATTTTATTATAGCAATTATAGGGTATCCAGGGCAAGAGTTGTAGAAGTAAATCCGACGATCCCTTCTCTTGTCCACCCTAACCCCTAACTCTTCCCTATTCCTATTCTCTCACATGAAACCCTCCTCCTTTTTAATCAGTTTATTGGTCGTGATGACCGTTATTTTAGGCCTACTCTCATTGCCCAGTTTCGGACAGTCCGATCCACCCGAACCCCTTAATCGAGATATCCGTCCTAGTGAGGTACAAATATTGTCTCAAGAACTGCGTCTGCTCGATCAACAAGTCCGTCAGCTAGAATCCAAGGTACGATCTTTAGACTCGAAGGTGCGGTCTTTAGAATTTTCCATCCGTTAAAATTCTGATTTGCGATTATGAATACGCCCAGCCACGCCATTTTAAACTTGACTGCTTTGGGAAAATCGAATTTCCCAGAGTACAATCTTTTAATCCTGTTATCTGGAATTGTGCCAGATGTGCCAATTTTCCTATTTTACGGTTGGGCAAAACTGATCCAAAAGCTCCCTGAAGCTACCATTTGGTCAGAAGCTTATTATGCTCAAGGGTGGCAAACAGCGATCGCCCTTTTCCATTCGATCCCCTTAGCAGTAATTCTTCTTCTCATCGGCTATTGGCTCAATTGGCAACCCTTAGAAATCTTTGCTCTCGGTTTAATCGGTCATTCTCTCCTCGATTTACCCGTCCATCATGACGATGCCCATCGTCATTTCTTCCCCTTCAGCAATTATCGCTTCATTAGTCCTTTCTCCTATTGGAATCCTGCCCATTATGGAGTTTGGGTTTCGGCTCTAGAAATACTTTTAGTGATGGGAGGAACCGTGTATTGCTGGTCTTTTGTCCAATCGTGGCTCGGTAAAATCCTGATGGTTTTAGTCAATAGTGCTTATGTGATTTTGTGGTTTCTATTTTATTTTCGGTTAATCATTTTCTCGTACTAGGGTATCGTAAAAAATATAAAATTTTGTTGTCAAAAATACAAAACTGTGCATGCAGTGAACAATCGTCCGAATCGCCATCTTGTACAGCAACCACCAAAGCGGTAGAGTAAAACGAGGTTTTCCCGATTACGAGAATGACTATTGCCTTCCTCTAGCACACGCATTATGATGAGAGCCATGGTCACGCAAGGAAGAGAGAAGTTGCTATTTACTGGGTTAAAACCATCGCAGGGTTTCGGTAAATTTTTGGCGATCGCGCTAGTTTGTTGTTTCATGGCGATCGCCTGCAATCCCCAGTCGAATAATACCCAAACTTCGAAGAGAGAAAATGAACCAGTAATTTTAGGCACGACACTCAAACCCCGTACCCTCGATCCAGCCGATGCCTATGAAATCCCTGCTCTCAACGTCCTCTACAATATCGGCGATCGCCTGTATACTTACCAGGATGGAACATCGGACTTAATACCACAGTTGGCGACAGAATTACCGATGATAAGCGGCGATCGGCTCACCTACACGATTCCCTTGCGTCAAGGAGTCATGTTCCACGATGGCACACCCTTTAATGCTGAAGCCATGATATTTTCCCTCAAGCGGTTTATGGAAAACCAGGGCAGACCCTCTTTTTTACTCTCCGATATCGTGGAATCCATTGAAGCGACTGGAGAATATGAACTCGCCATCAAACTCAACCAACCCTTTGCGGGCTTTACCTCTCTTCTAGCATTTGCAGGACTTTGCCCGATTTCACCCCAATCCTATCAGATCGGTAGCGGTCAATTTCAGCCCGATACCTTTGTGGGAACCGGTCCTTATAAAGTAGCTGAAGTTACTCCAGATGTCCTCCGATTAGAACCCTTTACTGACTATTGGGGAGATGTAGCACAAAATGAAGGCATTGATATTCAAGTCTTTTCTTCTCCTGCCAACTTATTTAATGCCTTTCGTACTGGAGCGATTGACGTAAGTCTCGGCTCATTAGACAGCAATCAAATTGATAGTTTAGAGAAAGAAATGGATAAAGAAGGATGGCAAGAAATTGCCGCCGAAGGTAATACATTGAACTATATTATTGTTAATGTTCAATCCGATCCGCTCAATCAACTCCCCGTTCGCCAAGCCTTAGCAGCCATCACCGATCGCCCCACCATTAACAATCGCGTTTTGCAAGGACAATCGGAACCCGCGTATACCTTAATACCCAAAACCTTTGCCGCTTCAGAACCAGTTTTTAAAACTCTTTATGGCGATGGCAATGTGGAACTGGCGAAAAAACGGTTAACTGAAGCCGGTTATTCCGTCGATAAACCGGCAGTTGTGGAGATTTGGTATCCCTCCAGCTCCACCAAACGGGGATTAATTGCGAGTACCCTGAAGGCGATCGCCGATACTCAACTGGAAGGACTTTTAGATATACAACCGAACTCCGTCGAATCCGCCACCGCATTCCAAAACCTAGATAAAGGCGTTTATCCCACATTTATGCTCGATTGGTATGCCGATTTCCTCGATCCAGATAACTATATACAACCCTTTCTCGAATGTACTGAAGGCTCAGAAACCGAGGGCTGTAAGGCTGGCGCAAGTCAATATCACGGCTCTTTTTACTATAATCCCCGCGTCAATGACTTAATTGCCCAACAACGGCAAGAACAAGATCCAGAAAAACGTCGCTTGCTCCTAGTCGAAATTCAAGAGCGATTAGCCGAAGAAGTCCCCTATATTCCCCTCTGGTTCGATAAGGATTATATATTCGCCCAGAAAAACATTGGAGGCGTGATTATTGAAGCCAATCAATCCATTCCCTATGGGAAAATTACGCGAGTTGAAAGTTAGAGCATATTTATAGCGCTTCGCGCTAGGGAATAGGGAACAGGGAATAGGGAATGGGAACAGGGAATAGGGAATGGGAATAGGGAATAGGGAATAGGGAATAGGGAATAGGGAATAGGGAATAGGGAATAGGGAATAGGGTTGTCGTACAGGGCTTTGAGGATTCAACACTGTACTCCATAACATCGACAAGCGCTGTATAAAGGATCAGAAACCCTATGAACCACTACAGTTTTTTGTCCTGTACTGAGAATTAGGGCATGAAAATGGCGTTTCTAGTGTTAAAATAAACCCATTTTTAAGGTTGGGCGTTGAATAAAATTGGCTAAACAACGACTGGATATTTTACTGGTAGAACAGTCTCTATGTGACTCTCGACAACTCGCCCAGCGCTTGATCCGCGCGGGTGAAGTGATGGTGGATCGGGTGGTGATAGATAAACCCGGGACGTTGGTTTCTACGGAGGCAACCATAACAGTTAAGGAGCGATCGCCCTTTGTCTCTAGAGGAGGAGAAAAGTTAGCCCATGCTCTTCACTATTTTCACTTAAATGTTGCTGGACGAATTGCCCTCGATGGCGGAATTTCTACGGGAGGCTTTACGGACTGTTTGCTACAAAATGGCGTAAAACAGGTTTACGGGGTTGATGTGGGATATGGCCAAGTAGATTGGCGTATTCGCACCGATCCGAGGGTGATTTTGAAAGAGAGAACCAATTTACGCTATTTGAGTCCCGAAGAGTTATATAGTGGGGAAGACCTCGCAACCTTATCAGTAGTTGATGTGTCGTTTATTTCTTTAGCAAAAGTGTTACCAGCCTTATGGACATTGTTAGCTCCTCCCAGGGAGTTAGTCGCGTTAGTCAAACCCCAGTTTGAAGTCGGGCGATCGCGAGTCGGTAAAAAGGGAGTTGTCCGCGATCCCAAAGACCATAGTCAGGCGATCTCCACAGTTTACCAAAGCGCCTGTAGTCTGGGATGGTCCTATCGAGGCTTAACTCATTCTCCCATTACCGGGCCAGCGGGAAATATTGAATATCTGCTCTGGTTACAAATGGCTTCAGAAGATCCCGATAGCTGTGGGGCCCTAGATTTGTCTATTATTGATCAATGCACCCTAGCAGCAAAAAATGCTTTCTGAATCTTGAACTCCTTACCCCCACTCCCATGGATCGGTTAAAACTTCTTTTCCGAATTGTCCTTTATATCCTGATCGTTCCTTTAGCGATCGGTTTAGTTGTCTTAAGTAAATTACTATTTATTTTTCTGGCCGATCAGCATATCTATTCCCTACCGATCATTGGCGATATTTTTCGCATGTTAGACTTGAGCGAACTGTCTAACTTGATTTCCTTTGCCATTTTAGGCTTGGGGTTTGGACTCTCCACCATTTTTTTGCCTCCTCGTATTCGCAAACAAGTGAGTCTAGTCTTGCTCGTTCCCACCATTCCCTTTATTCTCAGCATTCCCACAGTCGTTCGCTATAATAACTGGCTCAATGATATTGCCGAAAATACCCAGTTGTCCTCTGGAGAAATTGTGCAAAAAACGGATGGGTTTCTGGAAGAGAAAACTGGAAAAACGGGGATGTTAGGCTTTTATCTCTATACGGCTAAGTTTCCCATTCTACCCACCCAAATCGATCGCCTTAACCAATTAGAAGCCGAGGATAGCCGCTTAAAGTCGATTTTAGCTGGTTTCCTAGGCGATCGCGCCCAATGGCTTGATTGGGTCTTTGCTGTTCAAGGATGGTTGTTGCGCGCGGTTTATGGGGCGATCGCGATCGTGACGACCCTGATCCATTTCCAAGAAGGATCTCAGCAATTACAGCGGTTTTCTAGGCGCAATAAGCCCAAAAAAGGGAGTAGGGAGTAGGGTGCAGACGTTATCTATTCTGAATGATTGATTTAAAACGACAACAGCACCCAGATGACTTACTTCCTGAGTGACTTCCCTAGTATTGTTTGAGCCTATTTGGAGTCCAACTTTCTTCACTAAAATGGGCGTGAATACTGGTTGATTTTCCTCCCTGCTACTTCAGTTTAGGAAGTTTCAAGTTTCAGTAGGGGTGCTGCCGTACTCTCTTGAGACAGATAACAGTTAATCAGCGATTTACCTCTTAACTTTCAATTGGGTTGTGTACAAAATGGCTGTTAATCTGCCAGCGAAGCTTTACTTGCTTCATGTTCTTACTATAAACATTTCTTCGACTCAAATCAAGCGATTGTAACTAAACTTTACTCAATAAATTCCTGTTCAAAATATTTCCTTTAAAACGACAACAGCACCCGGATGACTTACTTCCTGATTAACTTCCCTTCATTATTTGAGCCTATCTGGAGTTCAACTCTCTTCACTAAAATGGGCGTGAATACCGGTTGATTTTTCTCCCTGCTATTTCAGTTTAGGAAGTTTCAAGTTTCAGTAGGGGTGCTGCCGTGCTATGTTGAGACAGACAACAGTTAATCAGCGATTTACCTCTTAACTTTTAATTGGGTTGTGTACAAAATGGCTGTTAATCTGCCAGCGAAGCTTTACTTGCTTCATGCTTTTACTATAAACATTTGTTGGGGTCAGATCAAGCCATTGCAACTAAACTTTACGCAAGGAAAAGTATCTGATTACAAATATAATGATTTACTGTTACATCAACCTCAATCTGAGGGCAACCGTTTATGGCTAAATTCACTGATATTACAAACCATTGGGCTCAAGCGGTCATTGAACAACTGGCGGATCAAAAGATTTTTAGCGGCTATCTCAACGGTCAATTTAAGCCCGATGCACCAATGAACCGGGCAGAATTTGCGGCTGTACTCTCCCGCGCCTTTCCCCATCATCCGAAAACGGGCCAAACTGGAGTTCAATTTAGGGATGTACCTCCTTCCTATTGGGCGTATGGGGTGATTCGCCGTGCCTATGCATCGGGATTTCTGCGCGGTTTTCCCAATCAACGCTTTCAGCCCACGGATCGGCTCTCCCGCCTGCAAGCTTTATTGGCTTTAAGTAATGGCTTAAACTATGAACCGCAAAACTTGGTGGAGATGACTTTAAACGAAACTTTTGAGGATGCCGATCGCATTCCCGAATATGCTAGATTGGCGATCGCCGCCGCTGCGGAACATGAATTAGTCGTCAACTATCCGGACGCGAACCAACTGCGTCCCGATGCGATCGCCACCCGCGCCGAAATTGCCGCTATGATTGCCCAAGCCCTACAAACGGGTAATAGTGTCTCTCCAGTTCCCGATCAATATATTGCTAAAGTCAACATTGCTCCCCCAGTTCAGCTTACCGGAGAACTGCGGGGACTCTGGTTAACCCAACTGAGTCCCCACTCGCACTTCTTTCCCAACAATACGGAAACGGCGATCGATTATTTATCCCAATTTAATTTCAACACTCTCTATCCCAGTCTATGGAATCAGGGTCAAACCCTCTACCCCAGCCCCCTGCTGCAACAGCTTACAGGAGTTACTCAACCCTCTGACAATCCCCTAACAGAATTACTCAAAGCCTCTGGGCGTAACCGGATTAGCATCATTAGCTGGTGGCAAGGAGGGCTGAAACTTCCCGCGAACTCTCCCTTACTCGAAAACCGTCGCCATTGGATCGCTACCCGTCAAGATGGAGTCCAATTTGGCACAGGAGAATCCAGTTATGTTTGGCTTAACCCCTTCCATCCCGAAGTACAAGCCTTTATCCTCAATTTAGTGGGAGAAATGGTCAGTCAGTATGAAATTGAAGGCATTCAACTCGACTCCTCCTTCTGTCCGCCCGTTGAATTAGGCTATGATGCGGTTACCAAGCAACTTTATCAGCAAGACCATTCCGGAAAACAGCCCCCTTCTAACCCCCAAGATCCAACCTGGGTGAAATGGAGACGCGATCGCCTCACAGACTTTCTCAAACAGATTTCTGTCCGCATCAAAGCGCAAAAACCCTACTGTATTCTTAGCTTTGTCGCCGATCTTCAGCGTACCGATACGCTCCAAGATCCCCAACTTTGGGCAACCGATCGGGTTATTGAAGAACTCATTGTTTACTCAGGCTCTAAACCTTCCTTAGACCATCCGGCGATCGCCCTAGCGAAACATAAAATTCCCGTCAGTCTCGGTCTATCAACTCAGAATACATCTCTGGTGAAAATTAAACAGGAAGCTCAAGAAGTGCGCGATCGTAACTTAGCCGGAATCTGTTTCTTTTCCTATACCACTCTCATGACCTTACTCGCTCAAAAGCAAGCCGAACAAGAATTTAGCGCCCTCTTTCCCGAATTAGTCGAACGAGCGCAAATCATTCCCTCCCCATCGTTATAACTTCATGACTCGTTACGATCGAATGATAGGTCTAAGAAACCCGGTTTCTTGAAGAAACCGGGTTTCTGGTCTACGCAGGGGTCTTCTCCCACAACTTAAGATAAAATAGGAAAGTTAAAAACCCGATTTCTGGGGTGAGAGCGATGCCCTATCGTCAGGTGCAATTTCAGCAAGGATGTTATTATCACATCTATAATCGGGGAAATAATCGACAGCCAATATTCTTTGAAACGGACAACTATCTCCACTTTTTACGTCAGTTTCGCCACTACTTCATTCAACCCCAAGCCCTCGACATTTTAGCCTATTGCTTGATGCCCAATCATTACCATTTTTTAGTCTACTTAAATCAGGCAGACTTTTCCCAGCACATGCAACGGTTTACCCTGTCCTATACGAAAGCTATGAATCGGCGTTATGAGCGAGTGGGTTCATTATTTCAGGGACGCTTTCAGGCCATTTTGGTGGATAGCGATCGATATTTAGCCCATTTAACCCGCTATATTCACCTGAACCCAGTGCAGGCGAATTTGGTCGAGTCGGCTGAAGATTGGCCGTTTTCCAGTTATCCAGAATATCTGCAAGTGCGCGGTGGCACTTTACCCCAATGTGAGAGGGTGACATCGCTGTTTGAGTCGGTAGATGCCTATCGCGAGTTTGTCGAGGAGGGAGGACAGGATGAGGTGATTCAAAATTTGCTCTTCGATGAGTAGCCAAGAAACTCGCGGGGGGTCTAAGAAACCCGGTTTCTTCGAGAAACCCGGTTTCTGGTCTACGCAAGAGGTGCAAGAAAACCCAGCTTCTAGTCTCCGTGGAGGTGGCCAAGAAACCGGGTTTCTACCTCTGTTCATTGTTCATTACCTCTCCCTACGGCATCCGCCAAGGTATCCAACCCTTCCTCCTCCAATTTGTCCAACAACCCCTGTAAAATCCGCTTCACCATCCAGGGGCCTTGATAAACCCAACCTGTATAGACTTGAATTAAACTCGCGCCAGCGGTGATTTTCTGCCAAGCATCCTCTGGGGTGAAAATTCCTCCCACGCCAATAATCGGTAATTGCCCTTGGGTTTGTTGCCAAATCAAGCGGATCACCTCTGTAGATCGATCGCCCAAGGGAACCCCACTAATGCCCCCTTGCTCTTCCTCCATCAGAGCGCCAGTTTTGGGATTGAGTTTGGTTTTCAGGGAATGTTTGTTAATTGTGGTATTGGTGGCAATAATCCCGGATAACTGGTAACTCTGGGCCAAATTCACCACATCAGCGATCTCCCGATCCTCGAGATCCGGAGCAATTTTCACCAAGAGGGGTTTGTGCCCTTGGTTTTCCTGTTGAATAGCCTCTAAAATAAGACTCAGTTGGCTGGCATCTTGGAGCGATCGCAAGCCAGGGGTATTGGGTGAAGAGACATTGACCACAAAATAATCTCCCCAATCCCTGAGTATACGGAAGCTCTGGCCATAATCGGCTGCCGCATTTTCTAGGGGTGTTATCTTTGACTTACCCAAATTAATTCCAATCGGAATTCGATGGGGGGTAGGGCAATGCTGGCCATCTTTCAACCGTTCTGCCATAGCTGCAGCGCCCTCGTTATTAAATCCCATACGGTTTAAAACCGCTCGATCTTGAGTTAAGCGAAACAAACGGGGACGGGGATTACCCGGTTGCGGATGGAAGGTGACTGTACCGAGTTCCACCGATCCAAAGCCTAAACGATCCCACATGCCCACCGCCAGGCCATCTTTATCATATCCGGCAGCTAATCCCACCGGATTGGGGAAGGTTAATCCCCAGAGAGTTTGCCCGAGGCGATCGTCCGTTAACCCTAACGTCCGATCGATAAAGGTGGCATAGCTGACGATCCGTTGGTGACTTAACCAGCTTAAAGCGCCCATAACCGAGTGATGGAGATCTTCTGGATCGACTTTAAGTCCTGCAAAGATAAATTGTTCAAGCATGGGGAACGGTTCCAATTGAACGGGTGAATAATGGATATTTAATCGGTGTTTGTCCAGATTCAAGTTACCCATTATTCCCGATCGACACTAAGCTTGTCTATTATTGATTCGTCATTCCCCCTTATTTACTATCCCTAGAAGCCTCGGTCTATGCCTCAGCAGTCAATACCGAAACAAAGCGAAAAACAACTGGTTACCCTGGGTCGGACTCTTCAAACCTTACGGGAAGAGGAAAGCCTGGATGTGTTGGTTGATACAACTATTGAATATATTGAAACGGAATTTGAATATGATTTAATCTGGATCGGTTTGTATGACCGGCGAGAACATCGCTTATTTGGCAAAGGAGGGATTCTACCTTCGGGAGGCGATCGCTCCATCCTCAAACAGACGTTTGCCTTGAGTCCTGGAGATTTGTTCGAGCAAGTGGTGATTCAGCAAAAACCGGCAGGGGTTCCCGACTTGCGGGAAGAGCGACGAGCTGGGGAATGGCGGAAGTTAGCGGTAAAATTGAATATTCAAGGCACAATTGTGTTTCCCCTGCGCTATCGGGCCCTATGTTTTGGGGTGGTGATTTTGGGATCGAAATTGTGGGGAATTTCGCCCCGCTCGGATGAAAAGGCTCGTCTATCAATGATTTTTGGCGAATTGGCGGCCAGTTTAAATGAGATGGAAGCCAATTGGCGCAGGAATTTGGAGAAACGGCCGGATAAGCCGTTATTAGATGTTTTGGATCGGTTGCGATCGCTCTCCGATTTTCGCCAGCGGTTAGATGCAGTGGTGGCCAAAACCCATGAGTTTTTAGGTCCGGATCGGACGAATATTTATTGGTTTGAGCGCGAGAGACGCTATTTTTGGCGCAGAACTACCAATCTTCAGAAAACCCCCGCTCAAGGGGTGGGAAATCAAGCGTCCTCTGGCATTACGGTGCAGGAGGTGATTGGGTTTTATAAGGCCCTGGTGGCCGATCAGGTGGTGTCTGTGGGGGAAGCACGGAGTTCCCTGAAGGCCGATACCACCAGTCGCCTCATGCAGCAAATTAAGGCTCGTTCCCTGTTAGCCGCTCCAATTATCTATCAAAATGAGTTGCTGGGTTTTTTGGCGATCGAGGGGAATGAACCGCGTATTTGGGAGGATGCAGAACGCAAATATGTGCGGGGTGTGGCTCAGTTAATTGCCATGATGGCTCCCCTAGAGGAGATGGAGGAAGCAGTGGAGCGCACCAAAAAAGACCAGGCGTTGACGGCTGATTTGGTGCGATCGATCTATTCTGAGGATGATTGGCGACAGACCTTAGATCATTGTGCCCATTTGGTGTGCGATCGCCTAGGAGTAGAGCGGTTTTTGGTCTTACTCTACGATCGCGATAAGAATCATTTTGAGGTGGTTTGTCAAAGTCAACCCGCTAACCGTCGTCCTATTCCTTCCCTGCTACCGGTTCCTGCGGATGAAGAATGGCAGCAGCTTGAACAGTCGAGAGCGGCAATCCCGATTGAAAATTGGGAGGAAGATTGGGAACTAACCAGTTGGCGCTCCCTGTTTACTCAGGTGGGAATTAAGAGTGTTTTACTCTGTAATACGGCGATCGGCCATGAGATGGAAGGGGTGCTGATGGTTGCCCATGATGTGGCTCGAACTTGGGAGGGTACGGAATTAGAATTGGTACGGGTAGTGGCGCAACAGTTAGGGTTGATTCTCCACCAATGGCAACTGCATAGCCAGCAACAACAACAGGAAAAGCTACAATCTTTGATTCAATGGGGACAAACAGCTATTCAATCGGCGATCGACAATTCGGATATCCTAGAAGAGGAGACCCTCAAGCAAATTGTCCAGGTATTTAAGGTTCCTTTAGCGTTGAACATTCGTTGGTCTTTGGAGAAGCCAGAGGTCGGTTATATTACCAACGCCCAGGTCACTAGCCCTGAGTTTAATATACAGACGAAAGGAAAGATTGATCTGGCCCACGATCCCTTGATAGAAGGGGTTTTAGCCAGCTCAGGGGTTTATCAGCTCTCGAGCGAACACCTTTCTCCACTGACACGCCAATGGTTGAGTGGATCGGGCATTGGGGAAATTGTAGCGATCGCCTTTCGGGCGGATGAACAGGCAACGGCAACGGGCATTATTGTCTTAGCCGATGCTCCAGGACGGTTATGGGCCGATCCGTACCTTACGGCTTTAGGAATTATGGTTCGACAACTGGCTTGGTCTGAGCGCATGACGACGCTGCAAAGTTACTTTGAAGTCCAGCAGGATCGGGCGCAAAAGTTGAATTGGTATAAGCAACGTCGGAGTGAGATGGCCTATCGCAAGCTGACAATGGAACTGAAAAAACTGAGTAATTTGGGGACTCCCAAGGATGCTCTAACGGTTACCCGTTATCAGCAAGGATTGCGATCGATGAATTCTACATTGGGTCATCTGGCGCAAATGCTCAAAGATGAACAATGGGAATTGCAATGGTATCAGATGCACTTGCCTTTAGTCAGTTTAATTAAACGGGCGATCGAACGGGTGGATGTATTGGTGAAAAAGCGGGAACAATTTATCCGTGTCCAAGGACAACCGGGAGCGATGAATTTGGTGGGTGATGTGATGAAATTAGAGTTGATTTTCCACGAAATTTTAGGCATTGCCTGTAAAATGGGCCAGCCGAAAGCACAAGTGGATATTTGGTGTAATGGTCTCTCGAAAACGGAACTCCTCCCTGCTCAGGAGAAAATTGCCCAGCGCTTGCGCCAGAACCCCAATCAATCGAATCAACTTGAACCTCTTTTATTATTTGATGTTTCGATTGTTTGTGCCACATTATTAGAACCGAGTTTAATCCTTGAACTCCAGCAAGGGCGATCGCCCGATCTCCTGACTCCATCTTTGCTGGATCAACCCCCCGGTTTACATTTGCTCATTTGCCAATCTCTGATTCAAAGTGTTGGAGGATATTTTAATACTTACTCTCTGGAAAATGATCGGATTATGTTCCAGTTATTGTTACCCGTTGAATCGAGTCAAGATTAATCCTTTCGCCACTGGGGCCGGTATTTCCACAACAAACGCAGCAGGCGCAAAGGATAATAAAAGAAAAACAACCCGGAGGGTAAGGGGAGTATTTCCCACTCTAGGGGGGTAGGGGTTGCTACATAGTCAAACCAGTACCACAGGAGATCGCGCCATGAATCCATTGTTTGCACATAAATTTGTCCCATTAACTTGAGACTATCTGTATCAGATGTGAGTTTAAACCATTGTTCCTCTACTAATTTGGCTAAGTCCTGAATCTTGCGATTATTAGCTAAGTTAGTCCTCCACTGTTCAGGAATCGGAGCATCTAAATAATGGTAGGCTAACCATAAGCCTAGCTCTAACATGGTTTGAGTACCCAAATGACCCACTTGGCGATCGATCCACTGCCAATCCAAATCCTGATATCGATTTAAGAGTTCAGCAATATCGCAAACCCAAGACAAATGAGACCAATCATGTTTAGCCCCATGAACACATAAAAATAACAATAAGGCTTCTGGAGAGAGAGTAAGAATGGTTTGATTCGCCAATTGTACTCGATTTTGATAGTTTTCATCTTCCCAAACCAACTGGGGATTTTCATGAAACGAGAGCGCTGAAGAAATCAAAGACCAATGTAAATCCAGATGCACCTCTTTTTGGGGCGAATAGAAATTATGCTCTGGGCGAATTTGGGTATACTGATGTTCTTGCCATCCCTTAAACTCGAATTGGGGTAAATATCCTTGTTTGATCAGAGTTTTCGAGGCTTGAGCTACCGCCTCTTTAGGAATTAAAATATCTAAATCAACAAATTGCCTCAATCCCAAATTTTGATAAGCAACTTCAGCCAAAACCGGCCCCTTAAATGCCAAAACTGGGATATTTTGCCTCTCAAAAAGTCGAATGATTTTAATCAATTCTTGTGTGAGGGATAAGTTGCGGCAAGCATTTTGCTTAAACTCGCTATGGATGACTTCAAAAAAAGCAATATCAACTCGATCTTTAAACTCTTTAATCGTCCAGTAAAACAGAGGAATTAATCCATGATAGCTAATCGAATTGAGAATATCATCCCAATTTAAATTCCTTGACAGTAGATCTAGAATTTTCTCTTGATTTTCGCCAGAATGATAGGTGCGAGCGCAGTTCAAGATGAGTTCATGTTCAAGACGCATGTTTAGGAAGAAGAAGCCTTATCGATAATAGTGAGCTTGAGTATTAAACAGTGTTGCATAAATCCCTGCTTTTTCCATTAATTGCCTGTGATTTCCTGCCTCCACAATTTTACCCTCTTTTAAAACTAGAATTCGGTCAGCAAACTTTACGGTTGAGAGACGATGACTAATAATAATAGACGTTCGTTTTTGCGTTAATTGATTCAACTGTTCTAAGATTTCTGCTTCTGCTTGGGGATCTAAGGCGCTAGTGGGTTCATCCAAGATTAAAATGGGGTGATTTTGACGCAGGAAAGACCGCGCGATCGCCACTTTCTGCCATTCACCAATACTCAGTTCTTCTCCATTAATCAATTGCTTGCCTAAAATCGTATCATATCCTTGGGGCAATTGCACAATAACATCCTGAATCTTAGCTAATTCAGCCGCTCGCTTAATTAGGGCTAAATTATCCCAGTGCTGAATATCTCCAACACCAATATTCTCTTGTACCGTTAAATGGTAATGGGCATAATCTTGAAAGACAATGCTAATCTGCTCTCTTACCTGTGTGGGAGATAAATTGCGCAGATCAACCCCGTCTAAGCGAATGGTGCCAGCAGTCGGATCGTATAAGCGGCACAACAGTTTAATCAGCGTGGTTTTTCCTGCCCCATTTTCCCCGACAATAGCGATTGTTTCTCCAGGTTCAATCGTAAAGTGAACATCTTCTAGAACGGAGCGTTGACTCCGGGGATAGGAAAAACTGACCTGCTCAAATTCTATTTTACCTTCAATCATAGCCGGCAGTGGAACGGGGTGAGATGGCTCCCTAATAGTTGGCGTTAAGTCAAGAAATTGATAAAACGTGGAGAGAAATAGACTATTCTCATACAAAGAAGCTAAATAACTTAAGCTCTCCCTCAGTAAGGTTTGTCCTCGCTGAAAAGCTTGATAGTACATGACTAAAGAGCCAATGGTAATTGCACCCGTTAATGCCCGATCTGCCATCAGAGCAAAGGCGGTAAAAACGGCTAGAGTTGCACTACTTTGGGTGATACTTTCGGCAAACGAACGACGCGCAGATAGGGAGATTCGTTGCTGACGAATGCCTTGACGGAGGGTGTTAAAACGTCGTTGAAAGAGTTTCCCTAAGTCAAATAAGCGAAGTTCTTTGGCATGATCGATTTGGGTGATTAGCGTACTATAATAATACGCCATGCGTTCTTGGGGAGTCCATTGTTGCCATTGGCGATAAAGCTGTTGGGAAAATTTTAGCCGAACCAGAAAAACGGGGATAGCAGCTATTACGAGGATAAGGGCGATCGCCCAATCCAAAGAAAACAGTAGAATGCCGATGCCTACCAGAGATAAACTACTATTGCCTAATTGGATGAGTCGGTTTAAAATTAAAGGTGGACGGTAAGATGCCTCGGTTTGTGCCTGATGAAGTACATCATAATATTGGGCATTTTCGTAGTATGCCAAATCCACTTCAATGGACTTGGCATGAAGCAGATTCTGCACGTAGTCAGTAACAATTTGAGATTGCACTTCATTGATCCATCCGGCTAAGGATCTCAGTCCGTCAGCAATAATCGCCACCAATGCAGCAATAGCAATTAGCACAAGTACCGGTTTTAGGGAGGTTTGGGGAGTGGAAATGCCTTTGGTGATGCGATCGATAATTAGCTTGGTGAGGTATAGGGAAATGAGGGGTAAAACGGATTGGAGACAGACTAAGGTAATATTCGCCAGTGTTAGCTTGGGAGTACTCTCCCAAACCAACTGTACCGCTTTTCTGAGATAGAGCAACTGTTTAAAGCGGGAGGCGATCGCAGCGATTATCGCCATTATTCTATTCACTGTACACTGTTGATAATTGTCCTACCCGCGTTAAAGCCTCTTTCGGCGTAGAAAATGCTCCTGGAAACTGCTCCATTAAAACTCCTGCAATTTCGCTCACCGATTTTCCTTGCCCCATAGACTCTAAAACCAATTGCGCTATCTTACCCTCTTGATTCAACTGGGGTACAAAATTCCCTGCCTGCTTCCGCAACTGCTGAGGAGAAAGGGATTGGGCAAAAAATGTAGATTGCTTAAACTGAGCCTTACACTGGCTTTCTTTCCCTTGTTCCCATACCTGGGTATCCCAACGGAAGATATAGCTATTGTTTACCAAGTTAGCTTGTAAATTCACGGAAATCGTATCGCCTAAACGAATCTCAACCGGCTCTAAAAACGGGAAAAACGCTGTCCCATAAATCAATTCTGGCATTCCTGGAGCGGTGGAAAACCCAACGCCCTCAATCAATGTTGCATCAAACCATACACTCAATCCATGGGCTGTCCCACTCCGAGAGGGTTCAAAAATCATTTGATTGCCCACATTAGGATTTTCAATGGTTCTATAATCTAACGTTGCCCAAAGTTGCGGTTGTACCAATAATTGAGAAGGCATGACCCAGCCTTTCCCCCAAATATTATTGACGTTTTTTTTCGCCGCATCCATGTTGAAACTATAACAATATTTATCCCAAGGATCGTTAATTCTGTTCCACAAATTAGGTGCTTCTACCACACTCACCCAAATGTTATCCTGTTGGGGAATCAACACACCTCCGGGACGCAATAACCGGGTTCTCGCATCAGCTAATGAGCCAATATGTTGCTGAAATAAAGGTAAAACTCCCCGCAAGTCAGAGATGATGACATCAGCTAATTCGGGTAATTTAACGTTAGTCGATAGGTCTTGGATAAATTCAATTTTATCCCTATAGCCATTAGCAACTGCGGCCGGTTTGCCGATTTCAATCGCTGGATTGGTTTCAATGGCGTAAACTTTTTTTGCACCTAACTGACAAGCCAGGAGGGCAAAGATTCCGGTTCCCGTTCCTATATCGAGAACTACTGAATCTGGAGTAACTGATTGTTTCAAAGCTTGCGTATAGGCTTCCATGCGGCCGCGATCGCCGATCATGGAGCCGTAACCCGAGACACTATACATGGTCTAAATTCTCTAAAATCACAGTTGGAATGTTGAATAAATGCTCAGAGTCAGGGTGAGCATTCAGTTGATAAACCGGAACTTGATTAACGGTGTCGCTGAGAAAACCAAACTCCTGTTCCCGCATGGTTTTATCGAGGAGCAAGTTGGCATAAGTATTGGCAATCAAATCCATTAAAGCTTTACGTTTTGGCAGTTGTGTGAGCGCTGGAATGGGAGAAGAACTGGTGCGATCGCCTAATATATAAATACCAACGAGAGGTAGAGGAGTATCTTGGAACTTGTACTGGTCTTGATTGAGGTCTAAATAGGTTTTATCCCAACTGGGGTTAGTGGGAACAAGGCGAGGAAGTGCATCAGGGTTGTTATAGAGAATTTCTACAGAAGAAGGCCAAAGTCTGAGTCGGGGATAGGCGGGCTGAACTAGAATCTGATGGTCTTGGTCTAGTAAAGCTACGATATCGTCAGAAAGGATAGGATATCCAAGTTCGGCAAATGCTGCTGCGGTGGTGGATTTTCCTGCACCAGAACGACCGACGATGGCTATGGCGCGATCTCCAAGTGCGATCGCACTGGCATGAAGACAGGTGACTCCCCGCAAACGCAAAATCAGGCCCATCACTGGGCCGAGCAAATAGGTCGCTGTATCCTCCAAGGTTAACTCTTCCGGCCAAGTTCCCCATACTTCTGTACCCTTGCAGTCTAGGACAAACTGAGTGCGATCGGCATAGACCAATCTTAAGTAAGAACCATTAAGAAGCTGCTGAACTGTCCACAAAGGTTCTCCTGTATGAGTGGTAATCGAACTCACACTTTGAGTTGATGAAACGTTGACTAAGGCTTGGCTTAACCATAGGGGTTGAATTCCCAGCCTTACATCTACGTCACAATTTTTTGCTGGGGAAGCTAAAGGAACTAAACCAGATATGGAACAGTTACAGTTTAGTAAAAGACCAAATGCAGAAGAATGAAATGCCACAAGTAGGGATTTTTTTGAGTCTCGATCGATCCATTCAGTTAGCAAGAGGAGAGTCTTGCCAACTGAATCTAAAATCCAGTTCTATTGTTTGGGTCCGGCGGCATACTAGTATAGTTGTCTAAAACATTGGAGTTGATACTTGAGGCCTTGGTTAGCTGACTGACATCACCGTACCTGATCAAATTTGGACTGTGATAGTTTCTTTTGATGGTTTTCTTATTTTCCGAGTACATAGCGAGCCTCCTGAGTTGATGTTGAATCAATTTTAATTGATGATAGCTGATGCAGCCAGTAGTTCAAGCTTATTGGACGAAGGTCAATCAAAGCTTCACCGTTCTGAGCTGTCATTCCGCAAAGGTGTGGGATAACAGCCTTATTGACATATTTAGATAGTCGAGGAATTTGATAAAACTCATCCACCCATCTGTTCTCTAATTGTTGCAGTCTTAGTTTAATAGAATTACCCATTGCAGGAGCTTTTGGACGACACCTTACAGGTTCCGGTAATTTTCCGACCATAGAAACCCTTAATATTTCTTTGAACAGAATCCATGAAATCACTGGGATCGAAAATAAAAACTCTATTAACCGTAGATCAAAATATGGATATCTCACTTCAGTGGGGAAACCGGTCACACTTGAGTCATAACTCTCAAATAGATAAGATCCAAATGGCTCTACTAACAGGGCATAGGCTTCAGGACGAAAACTAACTATGGGCTTAAGTTTCCCTTGATGGTAAACATCTTCCCATCTTGCTTTTAAGTTTAGCTGTTTCTCTAGATTTGGATTCAGCCATGCCGGATAGGAAGGAGTCCATGATGGTATTCCTAAAGCCTCTTTCAATCGAGCGCGTATTCCTGGCTGAGGAATATGTTTATGAGATTGCCAATATTTCAATATCTCTAGTATCAGTGTTCCGATTTTCCCCTTTCTAATCATAGAAAGGCCATAGTAATAAGACCCTTCTGAGTGAAATACTCCGTCTCCACCTTCACCACTGAGAGTCACCCTACTATGGGAGGTCATTGCTTGGTAGTATTCTTTATTGCTTTTCACTAAAGGAATTAAGGTCGGTTCTGGCGCAGATCCTTCTATATCTTCCCATCCTTTACACAACTCTAAGTTATCAGCGACTTGGTAGTGGATAGGAATATCCAGATGTTCGGCAACTAAACCGGAGTAGTAGCGCTCTTCGTCGGGGAGGAGACGATCGAAGACGGTGGTGTATGCTCTGAGATCGTGGGAGGGGTAAGTTTTTGTGAGGAGTTCTTTGGCGATCGCCGTTACACTGGTCGAATCTAATCCTCCACTCATGTAAACTGCAACTTTATTCGTTCTCAGCCGATCGCCGACTGCTAACCGCATTAACTCCAAAAACTGCTCTACATACTCTTCATCCCGTTTATACCGGATATAGCCATCCGTGGGCAATGTCCAGTATCTCTCCACCTTAAAGCTCTCTGGAGTCCAGATTAACCGATGTGCCGCAGGCAAGCGTTGAATATCGGCAAAGGCGCTGGTATCGATTTCTTTGTTGTAGCCGAATAGGAGAAAATCGGCGATCGCCAAATCATTAAGCTTCTCCGATACAGACGGATGCAGTCTCACACAATTGAGCGTATTGCTAAACACAAATTCTTTGCCCAAATGAGCGTAGAAAAACGGTTTTACTCCAAACCGATCTCTGGCGCAAAACAAACGCTGTTCTCTGCCATCCCAGATGGCGAAGGCAAAATCCCCAATCAGGTAATCCAAACAATCTATACCCCAAACCTGATAGGCATCGAGGATTAGATTGGGATCGGGAGTATCTAAGTCAACCGGTTTTCCTCGGTCTTGAAGACTACGGATCAACTCTCTGCGACCATCTACCCGTGCATCTGCTACAATCCATACCCGCCGATCTACCGTTAGAGGTTGGGTTTCATTCGCAGATTCGTCAGTTGTCCTTAACAGGGTATGCCCAAAACCAACGGAACCCTCTGCCCAGATTCTCTGGACATCCGGTCCTCGGAAGGTCATATATCCTGTCATCCGTGCCAATAGTTCCCGGTCAACCGGAGCATTATCGGCATTGACGATTCCTACGATTCCGCTCACTCTCTTCACCTCTATATGGTGTTTAGATGGAGTAATTAGCTGATTTTAAATCAGCCTGGCCGCTTAAAACGAGCTGATTATACTCTACCTATGCCTTAACTGTAAACCGATCTACCTTGATTTTTCCAGAGTATACGATAGCACAACTGAAGGATTTCCCCGAATCCTTCTTATGCCATATTGAAAAGCAATGGGCGATCGCTCCCGATCCTTAAAGCCACTTTTAGGCTGGACTCACAGTAACCAGGTCATGATCGACCATATTTTCAATCAGTTCGATTAAATCTTGATGCAGTTTTTCCGGCTCTACCTCATACTCTTCCAATAGGCGATCGCTCGCTTCTTGAATCGAAGCAGAACCTGTCAACACGGATAACATCCGTGAACCCACCTCATCCAAACCGAAGTATTCTTCACTGTTTAAGTTGAGTAATACTGATTCTCCAGAGAGTTCCTGAACTAGGACATCTGGAGCTAGAGTAATGTTTTGTTGATTAGAAATAGAGATTTCCACCTTAGTTTTGGGTTAATTAATTAGCTATGGATCAATCAAACCGAAGTATTCTTCACTGTTTAAGTTGAGTAATACTGATTCTCCAGAGAGTTCCTGAACTAGGACATCTGGAGCTAGAGTAATGTTTTGTTGATTAGAAATAGAGATTTCCACCTTAGTTTTGGGTTAATTAATTAGCTATGGGTCAATTAAGCCATCGTGCGAATTGGATTCAGCTCATAGTATAGCGATTCCGTAAAACTTAGCAAGGCCCGTTTATCCCGGCTTATGCATCTTGCCTTTAAGGGTTACACTGAAAAGCATACACTCAAATTAATCCGATCTCCACACTTACCCTCCATGCAAACGCTGACTGCTAGAACCGTTTCCCTAAGTGAACTCGAAGATCGTTTTCAACTGCACTTGACAAATGACCCTGATGCTTTCTCAGAATGGCACACAGCGCTACCAGAATTGACCAATACAGAGCAAGATCGCTGCGATCGCATTAAAACCAGCTATACCTATCTCCTGCGCTATCCTCCACTGCTGGAAAACACGGTGAAAATGGTCGTTCTTTCTCCTCTGTTAGATATGGCAGGTTTCTTTTTACCTCCCTTCCGCATTCGCTCGGAAGTCTCTACAGAAATCACTGACCAAGATGGAGAATTGAAAGTTACGGGCAACTTAGATGTATTGGTGTTGAGTGAGAAGTTTTCGGTATTGGCGATCGAGTCTAAGCAAGCGGCTTTTTCCCTAGAAGTAGGCAGATCTCAACTACTTTCTTATCTCCTTGCTAGTCCTCATGCAGCCACATCTGCCACCTATGGACTCCTCACCAATGGAGCTAATTTTACCTTTGTGAAACTTATACCTGATGTGAACGGGTTTATTTATGATCTCTCAGATGAGTTCAATCTTCGTAACCGCCAGAATGGTTTATATCCCGTTCTGCAAATTCTCAAGCGTCTGGCTAGTGTATTCACCCAAAGAGTCTAAAATTGCTGGGAGGTTCTGTGGGGGTTAACAGCACTCAACCCTTACAGGAAGGACAAAGGGAAAACCTGGTTTTCCCTATTGCCTGTTATCCATTGTCTCCCTGCCTAATAATGGTTACCCACCTTTCGATGGTGAACGGCGGTTAGAGCATCTACATTACTCACTCGTCCAGTATCAATGGTGGAATAGACTAACCAATGATCGGAAAGCTCCATCCGACTAGCCACTTCACATTCTAGATAAGCAAGAGCATCTGTCAAAATGGGACTGCCATTGGCGGCTGTTTGGGTTTTTACCCCTTCAAAGCGGTCGGCACCAGGGCCAAAGCGCTTGAGGAAATGGCGCATTAAGCCTTGATAGTTATCTTCGCTGAGGATATTGAGAACAAAAGTATCGCCTACATGCATCAGGGATTCGATCGCCCGATCCTTGGCTACAGCAATGGTAATCCCTAGGGGCTTAAAGCTCGCTTGAGTGACCCAAGACGCGAGCATAGCGCTTTTGAGGGAGCCTTTTTGGGCGGTAATGATATAAAGTCCGCCACTTAAACGACCCAAGGCCCGGTCTAGGTCATTATCCAGGGACTTCATCTGTTTAATGGCATCTTTGAGTCCCAAAAGTTGCCCCATATCCGTTCCCGCTTCTTCACAGACTTGATAGGTGGCTTCTGTGGGAGCTTCTTTGATCAAAATGGCGGGAAAGGCTTCTTTAAGTCCCAATTCTTGGAATTGGTTCCGCAGGGGATATATGGAGAGATCGTCGCCTCCACCGGACTCAAAAAGACCGATCGCCTGTTTATCGTTGGCAGCGACTAAAATGGTACTCAAGGCCGCTTCTGCTTCTTTGCCGACATCTCCGGACTGGGGAGTAGCTCCAATGATGAGGGCTGATGCCATTTCTACCAGTTCCCGGACTTCCTGGGGATCGGATGCTCGCAAGTCCATCATTTCTACAGCGATCCCGGTTTTGGTAATTCCGTGGGAAATTGCTTGCGAGAGGCGATCGCTATAGCCATAATCGGAAGTATAGAAGACGGCAACGGTTTTTTCGGCTTTGGTTTTCTCCTTACTCCAGCGATCGTAACGGCCGGTGAGTTCCTCTAAGTTATGCCACAATAGAGGCCCATGGCCGGTGGCAATCAGGTTAATCTCTGGGAGTTTGGCCATCCGTTTCATGGCGTTGACAACAGAACGGGCATTGGGAGCCATTAAGCATTCATAGTAGAAGCGAAAGTCTGCTTCAATGTCGCTTAAGTTTTCATCATAGGTGCGATCGGAGCAATAGTGCATTCCGAAGGCATCGCAGGTATAAAGAACAGACGTTTTATGGTCGTAGGTAAAGATAGTATCGGGCCAATGGAGATTCGGAGCGCTAACGAATTCTAAAATATGGCCTTGACCCAAATCTAGGGTATCGCCATTTTTCACCAATTGGCTTTCAAAGGGTTTATGAATTAGATTTTGGAGAAATTGAACGGCAATTTTAGCCCCAACCACGACTGCATGAGGGGCAAGTTCGAGGACATCTTTGACCAAAGCACTATGATCGGGTTCTGTATGACTAATCACAATGTAGTCAATGGTGGCGGGATCGATTTGTCCTTTGAGGGTGTCGAGATAGAGTTGCTCAAATTTACGATGGGACGTATCTACCAGAGCGGTTTTTTCACCTTGGATAATGAAGGAGTTGTAGGTGGTGCCATTTTGTAGTCCGAACTCGATGTCAAAGCGATCGCGATCCCAGTCGAGGGAACGGATCGTTGTCGTATTTTCGGCGATCGAAGCGGTTTCTATTGTTAGTCTTTTTTGAGGGCGATCGGTCAGTGCTACCATAGTTTTCTGTCCTGTATGGGAGGTGAGGGACGACGGCGATCGTCGTTATCTATATCTCTCTTTATTGTTACAAAATCCTGGGATTTCGGGAAGGTCAGTCCAGTCAGAAGAATTAATCAAACGAGTTAATTACGGATATACCCCATGGAGAGCAGGGGGATGAGGAGATAGGGAGATAGGGGGTTTTATCATATCTGCCAACTCCCCACTCCCCACTCCCTGATAAACTGTAGACAGAATGTTAACCGTGTTTCTGCTATGCATACCCAATCTTCGTCTTTGAGCGCCGAGCAACACCAGAAAAAAATGAAACGTCGCCAAGAGGTGCAAAAAGAGCGCGTTAGCAAAGCCGATAAGGAAAAGGGTTTGATTATTGTCCATACAGGAAATGGGAAAGGCAAAACGACAGCCGCGTTAGGAATGGTGTTGCGATCGCTCGGTCAGGGCTATAAAGTGGCGATCGTGCAATTTATCAAAGGCGCATGGGAACCAGCAGAGAAAGCGGTTTTACAACCCTGGGTTCCCCAACAACTGGAATTTAAGGCTATGGGAGAAGGCTTTACTTGGGATACTCAAGATCGCGATCGCGACATCGCCAAAGCCACAGAAGCTTGGCAACAGGGATTAGCCTATTTGCAAAACCCGGAATTTCGCCTCGTATTACTCGATGAAATTAATGTGGCACTTAAATTGGGATATTTGCAGGTTGAAGACATTATTGCCGGTTTAAGCACAAAACCCCAAGATTCTCATGTCATTCTCACGGGTAGAGGTGTGCCAGAAGCCTTAATTGAAGCCGCAGATTTGGTTACTGAAATGAAGTTACTTAAACATCCTTTCCGCGAGCAAGGAGTCAAAGCACAACCCGGAATTGAGTATTAGTATTCATTAATAGATTTCTGGTAGCAGTTAGGGAATAGGGAAAGGGGAATAGGGAATAGGATTGTGGTACATGGCTTTGGGGATTCAACGGTGTACTCCATGACAGCACAAAGTACTGTATCCCTCTTCTGTCACTTTTGGATAAAGGGGCGTGAAACCCTGATTCCTTCGTTAGCGATCGCGGGCTGTAATGACGGAAATTCGTACGAATTTCCCAGAGTGACAGAAGAGGGGTATGCAAGAGATCTAATAATTAGACGTCTTCTGTCACTTTCCAAAAAAGAGGGAGTGGACAGTCAGTAAAACCCTGTTTTCCCATTCCCTATTCCCTATTCCCTATTCCCTAATTATTTTTCTCAGCGACTTGAGGTAAACGATCGCCTAAAAAACTCCATTGAGCGATCGCCTCATTAGTCCATAACCAATCGTCTTTTCCTAGAGATAGAGGTTGAAACGCCAATGGAGCGCGATCCATTACAGCCTCATAGAATTCAAATGCTTTTTGCTCTTGATTTTCCTGGGCAAAAACTAAGGCTAATCCAGCATAAGCCGTTAATAATTCTGGGGAAGCCTCACTCTCAGTCTGTTGAGTTGCCAGCTCAAAATTCTTCTTGGCTTTACCTAAATCATTGTAGGCATAATAAGCAAATCCTAAAGCATTGTAATATTTTGCCTGTTGAAACCCTTCTTTTATCGGAATGCCCCAATAGCGGATGGCATCATCCACACTGTAATTGCGGTTTCCCTGTTGTAAGGCTTGCCAAACTAAGCGTCCCCAAATATAACTTAACTCTGGTTCATTGTTCAACTCACGGGGAGCATTTTCTAAGGCTTGCTTTGCATAGGAAACAACTCCACTGTCAAGCAAGTCTTCTACATGGATAATTCCTTGCTCCACATTACTTTGATTAAACTCAGCGATCGCCTGAATGACCAGATTCTGGTTGGCATTTTCTGTATTGGGCTGATCCGTAGGCAGAGGAGAAGGACTCACGACAACAGGATCTTCCCAAGGATTGACAAAAGTAATATATTCCTGGGAAATACTAAATATCAATAGAGCAACTCCTCCCAAAAGGCTTGTCCCTATAATCCCAAAGCGCCCAAGATCTAAGGGAAAAGATGAGAGTGTCACCCATCGCTTAGACGATCGCCTCTTGTCCGGTAATGCCTTTTTTTCAGGTCTCTCTACAGGTAAAGAGGAAACCGCTTGAGTGTGTGCCAAAGCTTGATTCAAGGCGATATTCCCTTGGGGATGTTCTGGATCGAGATCGAGCAATTGACGATAGAGTTCAATCGCTTCTTGGACTCGGCCTTGTTCATGTAAAATACAGCCTAAATGGTAATAAGCATCAGTATAATGGGCATCAGTTAATACAGCCATCTGATGGGCAGAAATAGCATCTTCAATTTGACCTTCTTGATAAAAAATGACTCCTAAGCGATCGTAGGCTTCTACATCCTGGGTATTTTCTTGAATTCGTTGCTGATAGTACGCTTTATCCTTCTTGATGGAAAGCTGAGGAACTTGTGGAGACGCAACAGCAGGGACAGGACGAGAGACAGAATGGGGACGCTTCTCTGGAGGAAAAAATTGCTCAAATCCGGGTTGTAAATAGAGAATGGGCAAGGCAAAATAGAGAGCATCGGAACCATAGGCAGCAATCAGACCCTGACGAGTCCGATTTAAGCTTAAATCAATGGCATATTCTCGCTTCAGGTTGCGATAGAATAATTGACTAAATGTGATGGCGACTTGATCGGGGATGCGATCGCCCATTGCCAAGACACTGGGAATCCCTCGTTTGAGCAAACTTTCCGCTAAACTGGTATCTCCGCTTCCCGCACTGGAACAGGAATTAAACAGGGCCATTAAAATGCCATTATTGACTAATAAACCGGCTAAATCTTCTCCATGGAGTTGTTCAGTTAAGCCCGTATGTCGATTTTTGAGATAGATTTCGCCTCCCAAGGCATTGGCTTGACTATGACCGGAATAATGAAAAATGTGATATTGTCCTTGTTCTAGGGTTCGGGTTAATTGTTCGCGATCGGGAAAGGTGAGAATGTCCAAATGGATATCCAAACCTGTACCTTCGTGATTTTGCAGTTCCCCTTGTAAGCGATACATTTCTTGATCGAGAGCTAACCCTTGTTGATCGCTTGGCGCTGAAAGCACCATCAAGATGTTTAATGGTTCTACAATTGGATCGGAGTTTAAAGGTCGGATTCTGGGATTGAGATGGTAGCGAGAAAAGAGAATTTCTGTATTGGTGGTGAGAGGGCGATCTCCAGCATGAAGAATTTCCCAAGGAAGTTGGGCGACTAGGGGATCTTTCAAGTGTAAGCGCAACCGTAGGGGTTCGGTGCGGTTATGGGCAATTCCTTGGGCAGTATGCCAACTTTGGGCGATTGTTCCTTGAAAGAGGGAGCTATACAAGCTTTTGCCAAAACTGACTAAATCTACAGACTCGGAGGAAAGGGGAGTCGGAAATAGAGGATCGCCGATCAGATATTCTGTTAATTCTAGCCAATCGGCGATCGGCCATTCCACCTGTTCTTCCGCTAGAGGAACTCCAGGAGCAACTAATTCGGTTCGCACTAAGTAAGTTTTACGCAAGGGGAGATTCTCACTGGCGCTTTCCCTGACATAACCGACTGGCGTGACGGACAAATGAAATTCTTGAGTCACTGCTTCACCTGCACCTTTTCCCGATTCGGATAAACACTTGGCTCTGACTTTCTTTACAGGAGTTAGAGCCTCAAGTCAGGGAAGTTTCTAGATCGGGGAAGTCGGGAGTGGGAAGTTGAAAGAGAATCAAAACAATCAGAAATAATTGGCGATCGCCTTGTATCCTCTCTGCAATTGTTTTAGAATGAGGTTGCTGAAGGTAGACTTTGTATACTACAATACTTCTACATAAAGTAGCTAAAACGATCTGCTTGGGTACAAAGAGGCTCAATCCAAGATCTCGATCGCAGCATCGCAACAATGAAACCTCAAGCAATGGTAAGGGCACTCTAAGTT
Source organism: Cyanobacteria bacterium UBA2566 (assembly GCA_002340255.1). Lineage (GTDB taxonomy): Bacteria > Cyanobacteriota > Cyanobacteriia > Cyanobacteriales > Desertifilaceae > Roseofilum. The sequence continues at coordinate 303 of DDLS01000167.1, read as the reverse complement.
GAAGCACCACGGAACTTTAAGTTAACGTTAGATTATAACTATCTCCGATCAAAATTTATTTCTTATTCTCAAGCCTGCTCAACTTAATTTATCCCTATCATCCCAAATCCGTGAGACCAAACCTATGAAACTTAAGAAACACGCTATACAAGCAGCAAGCTTGTCTCTAGTGACGATCATGGCGCTCTCGATAGCAGAAGAAACGGTTCAAGCTGCTATGTTTACTCCTCCTTCAGACAATAGCGCACCCAGTCAATCCACGGGAGGAGCATCAAGGAGCAGTTTTCTACCTCCTTCAGACAA
>DDLS01000031.1 GCA_002340255.1 Cyanobacteria bacterium UBA2566 | reverse complement strand
CCCCCTATCCCCCCATTCCCCCATCTCTTGAGTGACCTATCTTGGCCCTTTTGGCCCCTCTTACCCCTCTATCCCTACGGTCAACGGCGAACCCTGCGCCAAGAAGTCGTCCAAGACACCATCTGGACGTTTGACCAGCTTCAAGGGATTCTCTACGTGGTCGTTCCCATTCGCATGACGATTATCAAACTCTCCTCTGGGGGGTTACTGGTCTATGCACCGGTTGCGCCTACTCCCGAATGTGTGCGATTGGTGAATGAATTAGTCGATCTCCATGGAGACGTTAAATATATTATCCTGCCTACGGTTTCGGGACTCGAACATAAAATCTTTGTCGGTCCCTTCGCCCGTCATTTCCCCCAAGCTCAGGTCTTTATTGCTCCCCACCAATGGAGTTTTCCCTTTAATTTACCGGTGACCTGGCTGGGGTTACCAGGCAACCGAACGCATATTTTACCTGTCGACAGCCGTCAAGCCCCGTTTAGCGCCGAATTTGACTACCATATCCTAGGGCCGATTAACCTCGGACCAGGACAATTTGAAGAAGTTGCCTTGCTCCACCGAGCTACGGGTACAGTCTGCGTCACAGATACCATTATCTCTCTTTCTGAACAGCCACCGGCGATCGCCCAATTTGACCCCTATCCTCTCCTCTTTCACGCCAAAGACAGCGCCTCAGACCCCATTCAAGATACCCCAGAAAACCGCCGCAAAGGATGGCAACGCATCTGTTTGTTTGCCCTCTACTTCCAACCCAGCGTCCTTGAAACGCCCCAATGGTCAACGGTTTTTAAAAAAGTCATCAGCGCCCCAGACCGCTCTAAAAAAGCCTACTTCGGTCTCTTTCCCTTCAATTGGAAACCCAATTGGAAACAAGCCTTTCAGCCCCTACAAAATCGTCTTTGGGTCGCTCCTGTTCTGCAAACTTTAATCCTCAACCGCGCTCCCCAACAAGTTTTAAATTGGTCTGAAAAAGTTGCCCGCTGGGACTTTCAGCATCTGATTCCCTGTCACTTTAGTGCCCCCATTCGTGCCACAGGTTACGACTTCCGACAAGCCTTTTGCTTCCTCAAACAACACCCTCTTAGTCCCTATTCCTTACCCCCAGAAGACCTCAAACTTCTACAAACGATCGATCGCACTTTATCCCAACGCCGAATTGTTCCCCCTGCACAACAGAAAGTTTAGAGGTAATGATTCTGTTCGGTTAAGCCCTGCGGTAGGATAATCAATGCGATCGCACTAAACATTCTTGAGAAAATACCCATGACTGTTGATACCGTCTCCGCTGATAGCGTCCTGAATCAACTCCAGTGGCGTTATGCCACCAAAAAATTCGATCCAACGCGCAAAATTCCAGATCCGGTATGGAACGTCCTAGAACAAAGCTTAGTCTTGACTCCTTCTTCCTTTGGACTGCAACCGTGGAAATTTTTTGTCCTCACAGACTCTCCTTTGCGCCAGCAGTTACTGGAGCATTCTTGGGGACAAACCCAAGTTGTAGAAGCCTCCCATTTAGTCGTATTGGCGATTAAAAAAGACTTTGGTGTAGCAGAAGCAGAGCGATATATCCAATATATGGCGCAAGTGCGAAATACCCCCATCGAAAAACTAGAAGGGTTTGGGAAGATGGTTAAAGGGTTTTTGGGGAGATCGCCCGATCTATTTAATGTCGATGATTGGTCAACTCGGCAAGTTTATATCGCGATCGGTCAATTCATGACCACTGCTGCTATGCTAGGTGTAGACGCTTGTCCCATGGAAGGCTTTATCCCCGATAAATACAATGAAATCCTCGGATTAAGCGCAAAAGGCTATCATTCCGTTCTCCTCTGTCCTGCTGGATATCGTGCTGAAGACGATAAATACAGCCAACTACCCAAAGTTCGCTATCCGACCGAAGACGTTGTAGAGTATATTCAGTAATCATTACAACTTTGAGGGTCACTCTAAATGTTTGACCCTCATCTCTCTAACGCATTAAACTCACTTACCCCCTAAAAAACATTCATGCTTGATGACCTACTCAATTCCAAAAAAGCCAGGAAGAGCTTAAAAAAAAGCTTTTCAACCGTTGAAAAACTAGCAACCAACAGTTTGAGCAGTAAAGAAACTTCTGACTTGATCTATAAATCGAAGAAAAATGAATTAAGCGATCAAGAGGTTTCCAAATTACGTGAAAAAGGGATCAAAGGCTATAAATTTATTCAAGAAAATTTTATCAGTAAGAAAAAGAAAAAGAAGAAAAAAGATCTTTTCTAGGATTCAGTCATCTACAATAAAGAGGTTAAACTCATTGCCCTAGCGATCGCGGCTGAAGCAGATTTTTTAATCACGGGAGATAAAGACTTTAGCCAAGTCCAAAAGATTGGCTAAACCGAGATCGTTTCTGTCTCTTTCTTGTTATAGCGCTTCTCGCTATAGTATTTACAAATATTGGCAAACGGCATGGATAGCTTGTTCGAGATCTTTCGTTATAGCCAGGGTTGATCCCATTCTCCGCCCTTATTCCCTATTCCCTATTCCCCATTCCCTATTCCCCATTCCCCATTCCCCATTCCCCATTCCCCATTCCCTAGCGTGAAGCGCTATAGATGTGTTCACCTAAAGGAGGCGGGTTAGCTGAAACCCCTCCAGCTAACCCGCCTTTATGTTAATTCACATTAATCTACAGTGAATGGCTTAATCTCGGCCAAAAATCGCAATCAGCAGGCGCAAGATAAACACAAACAAGTTAATGTACGTTAGGTACATCGACAGAGCGGCAGATAGATATTGTTCATCCCGATAGGTACGGGGGAGAATAAAGAAATCTACCACGGCAACGCCACAGAAGAGGAAAACACCAAAACCAGAAATGGCAATTTCTAACCAGTTGGGGGTATAAACGCCAAAGAGAGAAAAGATAACTTGGGCTAAAATTACCACCAGAAAGGCAACTAAAGCCATTTGAATGGTTTGGGTTAAAGCCAAACCATCTTGCTCAGAGAGGTTCGATCCAATTTGGCGAGCGAAGACAAAAGCGACTCCACAACCGAGAGCAGCGAAGGCAATACCTTGCATTCCTACACCTTCGGTTCCTAGGGCAACGTACACTAAGCCACTTAGGGTATAACCGGATAGAAGGCTATAAGTTGCTAGTAAGGGGAGAGCGGTGCTGTTATTAGCTTTTTCTGCGACTCCTCTAGCGATAAAGAAAAGGACTAACTCAGCAATCAGAGCCACAATAAAACTGGGCATGAAGATACCGGGGTTAGTTTGGATGACGGTTAAGCCACCATAGGTTCCGAGAGCCGTTAAAACCAAGCCTCCGCCGACATAGGGAAGGGCGTTAGGAATTACATTGGGTCCAACAACCAGTTGTCCCTTTGCTTCACGAATGTCATTGAGAAAGTTTGAACTGTTACTCATGGGTGTTTCAATGAAACGTCTATTACAAAGCCATATTTTATATTGTGGCGCAAAGCTCCGTGGACTTTCCAATAATTACCCAGTTTGCTTAATCTAAAGGAGGATCAACAGTACAATCACACTGAGGAGGGCGAGGATCGCAGCAGAGGATCGATCGCCTTCATCCTCTCGATAATCGCGATCGCGTCTATCCAAGGAGCGCTCTAACCCACATTTGAGACAAACATAGCGACGGGGATTTTTGGGATCTTGCACAAAAGGACAATAATTTTGGGAGCAATCCGTCAGACAAGTTTTTCTAGACATAAGCAGAAATCCTCAACCCTTATGATTGTCTGATGCAGGGGGGTTGAGGTTCCTTCCGGAAAATTGGGAGATAGAGGGACGCGGTGACGCGGTGAGAATCAATCACTGAGTGAGCAGAGAAAGGGAGAGTTAGGAGCTTTTCTATTGCCGCATCAACTCTTTCACTCCTATTACCCATTACCAATTACCCCATTATGTGGCTTTGATGTCGGCGATCGCACTTCGGGCAACCCCGGCGATCGCCCGATCCGTTGCTTTCGGCAAATGATAATAACTCCCACCTGCCGTTTTCGCTAACTCCTTACCAAATCCTGTGGAAATAAACTTGCGTTCCGTATCAATCACCAACAGCTTAATCCCCAGGGCGCGAATACGAGCCGCAATCTCTAATAGCTCATTCTTAATATCTGGTTTTTCCTCCCCTTCCAAGGGTTCGCCCAAGGAACGCGCCAGGGGAATATTTCCCCGACCATCCGTAATTGCCACTAGAACCACTTGACCAATATCGCCAGATTGTTGGGCGTTCATGCCCACGCGCACCGCCGTCGTTAACCCATGGGCTAGGGGAGAACCGCCGCCACAGGGCATCACTTCCAGTCTACGGCGGGCAGAGGCGATCGAACGAGTGGGGGGTAACAAGACCTCCGCTTGCTCCCCTCTAAAGGGAATCAGGGACACCTGGTCGCGATTTTGATAGGCCTCCGTGAGCAGTTGCATCACCGCACCTTTCGCTGACTGCATCCGGTTGAGTGCCATAGAACCGGACGCATCCACCACAAAAACCACCAGCGCCCCAGACTTGCGGGCTAACCGTTTGGATCGCACATCCCCCGATTCCACAATCACGCGGCGGTGGGGGTTGCGGGCGCGTCTGGCTTTCTGATAAGGAGCGGCTGCTCGCAGGGTGGCATCGACAGCAATGCGGCGCACTTTACCTTTGGGTAACATCGGTTTGACATAGCGGCCGCGATCGTCCGTAAATATCAGGGTACGACTGCCCGATTTTCCGTGCCGTTTGGCCATTTGGGCAAAATAAAGCACGCTGGAATCGAGAACCACGCCTTCCGGATCGAAAATAAATTCTTCTGGGACACTGGGTTCATCCGGTTCATTCTCTTCTGGGGGATCTTCCTCCTCTTCTTCTCGATCTTCGTCGTCATCATCGCGATCGGGATCCTCTTGGTCTTGGGGAGGTTCCGGGGGAGGGGGAGGCGGTGGAGGTTCATCTGGAGGTGGGGCTTGAATTACGGTTGCTCTGGGCACAATCACCAGTTGGACGGCGGTGCGTAAATCCTCTGCACTCACCTCCGTGCGCCCTTCTAAGGCAGCCGCTGCTTTAGCCACTTTCACCGCAAAGAGTTCAGCGCGATGACCTTGCACGGCTCCTCGAATGGCTTCCTCAACCAGATAGGAGACTTGTTCTGGAGTAATGGTGACATCTTGAAGCCATTCCCGCGCCAGTAAAATTTGGGTTTTCAGGTTGTCGAGTTCTTCCGTGTAGCTTTCGAGGAAGGCTTGGGGAGATTGGGTGTAGGACAGGGCTTGGCTTACGGCCTCTACCCGTTGATCGAGGCCAAGAACACCATCAGCAGAGAGGCTAATGGCTATCCTATCTAAGAGATGTTCCCGAAGTGAGCCTTCTTCCGGGTTGTATGTGGCGATCAGAATGGCTTGACAGGAATGTTCAATACTAATTCCTTCCCGTTCGATGCGGTTGCGTCTTTCACTGAGAACCGCGAGCAATTGGTTACTGATTTGGTCATCCAGGAGGTTGATTTCATCCACGTAGAGAACACCACGATTGGCTTTTGCCAGCAGTCCCGGTTGAAAGACAGTAGCTCCTTGCTTAACGGACTCTTCCACATCCACCGATCCTAAGAGCCGGTCTTCGGTAATACCGAGGGGAATTTGCACAAAGGGCGCGGGTATAATTTCAGTTTCTGGATTGTTTGCTTCTGGATGTAATGAATCGTGGGGAGCTTGGTTCCAGAAGGAGTCTTTGACGATTTCGATCGCCGGAAGCAGGTCGTGAATCGCTCTAGCCATGACTGATTTTGCCGTACCGCGACGACCGGCGATCGCCACTCCCCCTAAACCTGGATCGACAGAAGCCAGGAGTAGCGCCAGTTTAATGGCTTCTTGGCCGATAACAGCAGTTAAGGGAAAGTTTCGGGAGGACGTGGGGTTTGGGGCGATCGCAGAGGGAGACTCGGTAACAGGCATGGTATATCAATAGAAGAGTGTTGGCTAAAGTTAACCATCCTCTAGGATACCGAAAAAGGGGGTGGAGAAGATAGGGGAATTTCGCTTTTGTTCTGGAGTTAGAGCATTCCAGGTGAATGGTTACCATAATTCAGACCTGCGATCGCTACAATATAGCGACAACTTTATCAATGAACTGGGTTGAAAACCCCGTCCTGAAGGACGGCTTTTCTTGCTTTCTAATATACCAGTCTCTCCTATTTTACACAATCTGTGGTATAATGTAAGAAGACTTCAACTAAGCTTTACTTCATGGAAAAAGCACAGAATTACCGATTTTACCCAACCCCTGAACAAGAGTCGCTATTACGACGAACTTTAGGATGTGTAAGATTGGTTTACAACAAAGCTCTCCATGAAAGAACTCAAGCTTGGTATGAACGGCAAGAAAAAGTGGGTTACAGCGAAACTTCTTCTATGTTAACTCTTTGGAAGAAGGAAGATGACTTAAGTTTTCTCAATGAAGTCAGTAGCGTTCCATTACAGCAAGGGTTGAGGCATTTACAAACGGCTTTTGCCAACTTTTTTGCTAAACGGGCGAAATATCCCAACTTCAAGAAAAAGCATCAAGGTGGTAGTGCTGAATTCACTAAAGCTGCTTTTAAGTTCAAGGATGGGGAAATTTATTTAGCCAAATGTAAAGAACCTTTACCCATTCGATGGTCTAGGCAAATTCCTGAAGGAGGTCAGCCAACTTCGGTAACAGTGAAGCTCCACCCGTCAGGGCGTTGGCACATTTCCATCCGGTTTGATGATCCGACAATCAAGCCTTTACCTGCTAATAATAAAGCAGTAGGAATTGACTTAGGTCTGAGTAGCTTGGTGATTACCAGTGATGGGGAAAAATTTCCTAACCCTAAACACCTGAAGAAACACTACCGCAAACTCAGGAGACTTCAAAAAAATCTATCTCGTAAACAAAAAGGTTCTAATAATCGGTATAAAGCTAGAGTCAAATTGGCTAAAGCTCACTTAAAAATCACCGACACACGAAAAGACTATTTACACAAAATAACTACTCAACTGATTCGTGAAAACCAAACGATTGGTGTTGAGGATTTAGCTGTAAAAAACATGGTCAAGAATCGAAAATTGTCTCAAGCAATATCTGATGCAAGTTGGGGAGAGTTGACCCGTCAGTTGGAATATAAGTGCCAATGGTACGGTAGAAACTACATTGAAATTGATCGATGGTTCCCTAGTTCTAAGCGATGCAGTAATTGTGGACATATTGAAGAAAAAATGCAGTTAAATATTCGGGAATGGGATTGTCCTAAATGTGGAACACACCACGACCGAGATATTAACGCATCAAAAAATATTTTGGCGGCAGGGCTTGCCGTGTCAGTCTGTGGAGCGAGTGTAAGACCTGATCTGAGTAAATCAGTGAAGGCAACTGCTAGGAACCAGAAACCTAAAGCCTCCTGCGGAGGAGTTTCGCTAACGTGAGGTTTAGGAATCCCCTCGCCTTTAGGCAGGGGTGGATGTCAATTTACAGAATGTGACATATTGATGAAATAGGTTACAGGCGAAGAAATTTTTGCCCCTACTGTATGGTATGATTGCCGGTACTTCGGTTCTGATGGGGAGCAGCCATCAGAGGTAACGGGGAAAGCTTGGTGCAAATCCAACACTGTCCCGCAACTGTAAAGAGATGACAAACATCTAAATCATCTCTAAGTCAGGATGCCCGCCAAAGTAAATCTCTTTAATCACCATTCTGCGAGGTACAGAATCATGTCACAAGTTTATTGTTTCTAGTTACTTTATCGATACCCCCAACCCCCCTTAAAAAAGGAAGGCGATAGGGAAAGTTAGGGGTATCTTGCTGCATTGTGTGGACTAGAAACTGAAGTTCGCCCTCAACAATTATTGTTGCTGATTACCCATTACCCATTACCAGCGCGACGCGCTATAGTCTATGAACGATCGCAAGCTTTTTTTTCGACTGATGGCTGGTTGTCTCGCCTTCAGTTTTACCCTCGTATTATCACTCTTCCCCGCACCTGCCCAAGCGATGCATATTATGGAAGGATTTCTGCCTCTACCTTGGGTCATTTTTTGGTGGGTTGTTTTTCTGCCCTTCTTTGGCTTAGGACTCTATCGCATTAACCAAACCGTACAAAAAAATCCCGAACTGAAACTCCTCCTCGCCTTATCTGGAGCCTTTGCTTTTGTACTTTCAGCGCTCAAAATTCCCTCAGTGACAGGTAGTTCCTCCCATCCCACAGGAACCGGTTTAGGAGCGGTATTATTTGGCCCGTCAACGATGACCGTTTTGGGAACTCTGGTTCTCTTATTTCAAGCCGTACTTTTAGCCCATGGGGGCATCACTACCTTAGGTGCAAACGCCTTTTCTATGGCTGTGATTGGGCCATTTGTCGCTTTTGGGATTTATCGCTTAGTCATGTCTATCAGTCAACGGCAAACCCTAGCTGTTTTTCTGGCAGCGGGGTTGGGAAACTTAGCCACTTATGTGGTCACTTCCTTACAACTAGCCTTGGCGTTTCCCGTGGAAAATGGAGGCATTTGGGTCGCTTTTCTGAAGTTTGCGGGCATTTTCGCCGTGACTCAAATTCCCCTAGCCATTATTGAAGGACTCTTAACTGTCATGGTTTGGAATAGCTTACTGTCCTATTCTCAACCCGAATTAAAACTTTTGAAATTAATAAAATCTGAACCGGTATGAAAACACAGCAAAATCAATGGCCAAACGGTCTGTTACTATTAGTGATTATTGGGCTAACCGTCTTTCCCTTAATAACGATTAAAGATAGTGAATTTGGGGGAGCCGACGGGCAAGCCGAGGAAGTCATTACGGAAGTGAATCCCCAATATGAACCCTGGTTTGAACCTATGTTAGAACCGCCGGGGGGCGAAACAGAGAGTTTGCTATTTGCCCTGCAAGCGGCTTTAGGCGCAGGAATTATCGGATACGGAATCGGATGGTATCAGGGACGTTCTCAGTCGCATCCTTCTGGGGAAAATGACGCTACCGACTGATACTTGGGCGTATCAAAATGGTTTAAATCGGTTACCTCCGAGTCAAAAACTGGGGTTTTCTTTGCTCATGTTGGGGTTGGCTTTGGTGAGTCAACCTCTGACGCAAATTGCTCTCAGTTTATGGATGGCGGTTTGGATAATTGGATACGCTAAAATCCCGATGAAGTTTTATCTGAAATTACTTCTGGGGGGCTATACGTTTGTGTTGATGAGTTCCTTGGCATTTTTAATTGATGTGCAGACCGTAGAGAGTGGTCATTTAGAGATTCCTGGACTCCTAATTGGTTGGTCAACCGGATCTCTGTATTGGTCAATTTCGCAAACGGTCTTAGATTTGTTTATGCGGCTGATTTTACGGGCAGTAGCTTGTCTATCGTGTTTCTTTTTCTTGATGCTCACGGTTCCAATGGTGGAGATAGTTCAAGTATTGCGTCAGTGGCGTTTTCCGGAACTTTTGTTAGAGTTGATTTTACTGATGTATCGGCTCATTTGGGTGCTGCAAAAGACCGTTTCTGACCTGCGACTGGGACAAAAAGCGCGGGGAGGATATGGTGATTTTGCCCAAAGTTTGCGCAGCGTGAGTTTGTTGATTCGGCAATTGTTACATCGAACGTTAACGGACTATCATCACTTTTCTTTAGGGGCGACTGCACGGGGATTTGATCATAAATTTACAGTTTTGTCAATGAAAAAGTATGAGCGATCGCCCCGTTACGAATGGGAAGCCCTCCTCGGATTTGTCCTATTGCTGTCTCTAGAACTGTCAGGAATAGCACATGGATAACCCTAATTTGCTCGAACTCAGGAACGTGAGCTATTACTACTCAGGACACTCTCATGGAGTATTTGAGCAACTGAGTCTCAAGATTCAACCCCATCAGAGAACCGTGATTTTAGGGCACAATGGCTCCGGAAAATCCACCTTATTTTTACTGATGACAGGATTATATCCCGTAGACCGAGGAACGATATTCTGGCAAGGTAACCCCTTAGATTATCAGCGCCAAACCTTGAAACAATGGCGGCAGAATGTGGGATTAGCCTTTCAAAATCCAGAGCATCAATTAGTCGCAGGAACGGTAGCAGAAGACCTTTCCTATGGACTGTGTAACTTAAAGTTATCCAAGCCTGAAATTCGCTACCGCGTCGAACAGGCGATCGCCGATTTTCACCTCACCGAAATTGCCCACACTCCTCTCCACCACCTCAGTTTAGGGCAAAAGCGCCGGGTTGCCCTAGCCGGGGTGATGGTCTTGCAGCCCAAACTGCTGTTGCTTGACGAACCCACTGCCTATTTAGACCCGCAACAACTGCAAACCTTACTCCAAGAGTTACACAAAATCGAACAAAAGGGAACGACAATCGCGATCGCCACCCATAACCTAGATTTTGCCTATCAATGGGCGGACTGCTTTATCATTCTCAACCAAGGCAAACTCATCCTCGAAGGAGAAGCCGAAACCGTTTTTTCTCAACAGAAACTACTTTCAGAAATGGGTTTAGGTGTCCCCACCCTCTGGGAAGCCTGGCACAGTTTACCCCCTTCTTTCTGTCCTCAAGTGCAGCAAATTCCCCGCACATTGGAGGATTGGAAAACAAGTTTTAATTCTGATATCAAATCCGAATAATCAGTTACACTATGTCATTGCGAAGGTCGCGTCAGCGCAATGAAGCAATCTCAATCATCTCCGAGTCCTGGCGATTGCTTCCCTCCGGTTGCAATGACAAATCTTTAACCGGATTTAATATGATAATTTATAGATCTTGAATTGAAATGACTGATGATGACTCCCCCTGGAAAGAAGCCATCTCCGTCTACTTTCGCGACTTCCTAGAATTCTTCTTCCCCAAAATTGCTGCTGATATCAACTGGCAACGGGGTTTTGAATTTCTCGATACCGAACTACAACAAATCAAACGAGAAACTGAAACTGGTCGACAAGTAGTAGATACTGTCTTGGATGTTGAAGCCCACTCCTACAATAGAACCATTATCATCGTATCAATTACTCCTGAGTGTTTATCCTAAGCGGGTTTTAGAGGCAATTCGGGTTTTCTTGCGCTCTTGCTCGGAGAGTTCATCCCCAGCTTGGAGACGGGTGGCACTTTCTTGGAGGATGGTGGCAGCATTTTGATCGCCGAGTTGCAACGCGGTTTTTGCTGCGGTTTGTAACAAGGTAGCGGCTCCTTGGCGATCGCCTTGTTTTAACTTGGTTTCCGCAATTTGGGTTTGCCGATATTTGGCTAGGGTGAGCATGTGGGACTGCACTTGGGGATCGGTTTGCGCTTGATACTCTTCTGTCACTGTCGCCGAAACTTCCACTGATGCAGACTCTAAGCCTTCTTGACCTAATGCAGGATTATCATAAATTACTTTTACTGTGGCGATCGCCTGTTCCCCTAGAGGTAATTGACCCATATATACATTCGCCAACACGACTCTCGGTTGATCCTTCATTAAATCCCCTAACCGTACCTGAATGGTATCTCCCTCTGTCTGTACGGGCAATTCTATGGTATCGGGCGACACTTGGGCAATCGGTTTAAGTTCCGCCAAGCGTACCCCCGGATTGAAAGATAATGTTAGAAAGGCATTGGTTAATCCGACGGACTGCACCCGATCAAATAATCGAGAAAAAGCAGTAATGGCTTCTTCTGGGTGTTCAATATAGGATAAAGTTCCGCCGCCCGCATCGGCTAACTTTTCTAATACATCCTGATTCCAATGGGCCCCAAATCCGAGGGTGTTAATGGTTAATTTATACTCAGTTGCTAAGTTGGCTAACTTGAAACAGCGATCGTTATCCCCATGTTCATTTTCCCCATCTGTAAGCAGAAAAACCTGGGAAACTGCATCCTGTTTCCCTTTGGCAATTTCTTCAATTCCTAAACGCATCCCTTCATCAATGGAGGTTCCCCCATCCGCTTCTAGGCGATCGATGAGTTGGATCAGTGGCTTGCGTTCATCGACGATCTGATTGTCAATTAAGACTTCAGCATGATGATTAAATGCAATTACTGAGAGGCGATCGCCCTGTTGTAAACGCTCAATCACTTTAGTGGCTGCATGTTTCACTATTTTCAAGGGTTGACCGGCCATCGAGCCACTACGATCGAGAATTAAACACAAATTTAACCGCAGGTTCTCCGATCCCGTTTCTGGCTCTTTCGCCGATATCGACATCGATAACTGCCGTTGCTGACTGGTTTGTGTTGCTTCTAAGCGGCGATCGCTCAACCGAGCCTCTAAACCAACTTCCATGACCCTTCACCATAGACTACCATTCACCATCTTAATCAAGGCATGGGGGGATGGGGAGAGCGTGGGGCACTCCAAAAAGGTAAAATAAGGCTGGGCTGTATGGAGAATGAACCGATGGTCGCCAGATTTTTGTATGATCGAGATTATCATCAATGGATACAAGAAACTGTGGAAGCTTTACGAAATCGAGACTTTCATGAAATCGATTGGGATAATCTGATTGAAGAGCTGGAAAGCATGGGAAAAAATGATAAACGAGCGGTTATCAGTTTACTCACTCGGCTTTTAGAACATTTGCTGAAACTGAAATATTGGCAAGCGGAAAAAGAGCGCTGTAGCAATCATTGGTCAGCAGAAATCGTTAATTTCCGGGCCCAAATTGAAGATCGTCTCGAAGATAGTCCCAGCCTACGATCGCAGCTACCGCTCCTATATTATAAGGCCTATCCAGTTGCACTCAAATCGGTCTCGAAGCTCTTTGATTTACCCGAAGATGCCGAAATGAGTTTATCTCAAGTCTTGGATGAAGACTGGTTTGGTGAAAGCTAGAAGGGTCAAGCGATCACCAGAAGCCAGGTTTCTTTCCGAAATGGAGCTTCTGATACCCAGCAAATGAGAAGATGGATGAATCTCAAACTTTCTCCATTCCAGCAAAACCATGGCTCGTTTTCTGCAACATCGCTGGCCGTTACTGGTACTGTTTGTACTAGCGATCGCTACTCGCTTACCCTTCCAAAGTCAAATCCTCTATGAACACGATAGCGTTAACTTTGCTTGGGCGATGGAAGAGTTCGATCTCGAACGCCATCAACCCCATGCTCCCGGTACGTTTATTGTCCTAATCTTATCGGCTCGGCTGCTTAACTTCTTGTTGCAAGATGCCAATCAAAGTTTAGTGATGGTGAATATTATTGCCATGGCGATCGCCGCATGCGCCATTTATGTTTTAGGAAACCTATGGTTTAACCGCACAGTAGGATGGATCGCGGCTTTCTTGATGCTATCGAGTCCCCTAATTTGGTTTTATAGCGAGGTGGGATTATCCTACACCCTAGAACTGGCTTGGGTGATTCTGATTGCGATCGCGTGTCATCATAGCCGTAAGGGCGATCGCCGCGCTCTGCTGATTTCCGCTCTACTGTTAGGATTATCAGGCGGTATTCGCCCCAATACCCCCATTTTCCTCTTACCCCTCTGGAGTGTGGCTGCGGGTTTGGGATGGCGAGAGAAAAGTTATCGAGCAACAGATATTATCTTAGCCTTGGGTACAGGGGCGATCGGGGTTTCACTCTGGGGCATTCCCCTACTCATTCTCTCTGGTGGGTTTGATGCCTATGTTAGCGCCATCCAAATTTGGTTAGACAGCCATCTCAAAGATAGCGATAGCCTTCAAGAAATTATCTCCAATCTCCGGTTATGGCTCTATACCCTGGTCATGACTCTAGGATTTGTTACCATTCCCCTACTGAGGTTTGCCATGGCTCGTCGTTCCCCCATTCCTCCCCTTGCCATCCGCGACTGGCGAACTCAAGCCATTCTACTGTGGAGCTTTCCTAGCATCTTCTATCTCACCTTCGTCCACTTCCAACGTCAAGGCCATAGTTATACCGTCATACCCGTAGTTATTCTACTGACAGCTCTAGCTCTAGATCGGTATTTACAACAAAACCGTTCTCGCTCTCCCCAAAGCCTCAAAATTTGGATCGTCAGTTTTATCCTCTGCAATAGCCTACTCTTTATCTGGGGCCCAAGCCAATGGCGCACCTGGGCAAAAATCCAGGACTATGACCAATTTGTAGAAGTGCGACGCGATACCATTTACCAAAACTTTCCCCCCTCAAGCACCACTGTTCTTTCTAGTGGTCATTATGCACGATTAGTGTCCTATTATTTTCGCGACTATTTCTCTGCGACTTTGGGGATGATACTTACTGACGATTTTGCTCTCCTCGATCCGAGGGTAAATACCTTAGTCCTATTTGATTCTAGGATCTTAGGGAATCTATCACCGGACATTGAGGTGCAAGAACTTTCCCTACCCCAGGGCGATCGCGCCAGCGATGCAGAGCATTATCGCTTGCGGTATATTCAATGGCAACCGTCCCAGGAAGTCAAGGTCAGTAACCAGAGCGTGATTATAAAATAAAGTCAGACGTAAGGAATAAGGAGTCAGAAGTTGGTTATTGCGACTGAAAAATTAACGTTTGCCGAATATCTCCAGTATGACGATGGGACAAATAGGCGCTATGAATTGGTTGAGGGGGAATTAATTGCGATGAGTTTAGGGACTGGGAAGCATGGGGCGATCGCTGAATTTATTAATGATTGCTTTAAGGCAGAAGTTTCCCGACAGGGACTTCCTTGGACATCTAAAGATATGAGAATTGGAGTGCGTTCTCCCCGTGGTGGAAGATGGGATACTTCGCGTATTCCAGATGTAACAGTCTTACCCCTAGAACAGTGGGAAGATTTAGCGAACCGAGAAGCGGTGATTGAATTAGATGAATCTCCCCCTATTTTGGTCGTAGAAGTCGTCAGTCCTTCAACTCAAACAACTGACTATCGCCATAAACGCTCAGAATATGCAGTATTAGGAATTCAGGAATATTGGGTCGTCGATCCTATTGGAGAAAAGGTGACGATCTTAACCTTGGTTTCTGGCTTTTATGATGAAGCTGTATTTCAACGAGAAGAGGAGATTGAGTCCAGGGTTTTTACTGAATTAAGGTTCACGGCTAATCAAATTTTATCAGCACGCTAAATGTCCTTAACCAAAACTGAGATTACCGTTACAGCTTGGTAGAACTCACTGATTTCACTGATATCCCTCTTTTGTCACTCTGGGAAGAGTACAATAAAGAAAAAAGGCTGACGACCCTCCCCCCATCTCCTAGATTTAGGTGTACCTTAAAATTCCCCATCTAGGGCAGAAACACACCGTTCGCATAAAGTAGGATGCTCGGCACTTTCGCCGACGTGGGTGGAATAATTCCAGCAGCGATCGCATTTTTCGCCCTCTGCTTTCACGACACCAATACCCAAATTATCCACAATTGCTTGATGCTCTAGCCCTTCTACAGCCTTGATATCGTCCGCCAGTTCCACCTGGGACGTGATGAACAGATAGCGCAATTCATCGACTCCATTGCCAATGGTGACTGCTTCTGGAGTCTCAGAGGGAGCTTTTACAGCGGTAACTTTTTCGGGTTTGGCAACTGGCGAGACATCCTCCACCAGTTCGGAGGTTTTTTCTGTGCCCATAAACTCTTGTACTGCGGTATTCACCTGACTCAAGAGGGCAGAGCGCTCTTGTGCATAGAACAACCGTTGACGTACAAACCAGATGGTATAGATAATACCGACCAATTCGAGCAGTAAGGAGACAATAGGCAATTTAAGCATGGTGTAAGCCGTTGTCCAGCCCACATTTAAGGTTGCTGCGCTACCGAGTAAGGTGAACAGGATTAGGAAGGCGCGGGGATAATCTTTTACCCATTGCCGCCATTGATTCCACCATTGGATAGCAAGTTGCAGGAATTCGCCCAACGATCCCTCTGCTGGAGGGGTGGCAGAGGAAGCATCCGATCCGACAGGTTCTGTAAGGGCAGGTTTATGAAATGTTTGGTCTTCCAAGCTAGATCTTGGTGAACCTGCCCCTACCGCGCTCTCTGGTATTTCTGCCACCGGTTTCACCTGGGGTTTGAGGGCGACGGATAATTGAGGATTAAAGGCTTCTAAGTCTTCCTTGATCTTGTCATCCGACACATAGAGCAAGACTTTAGCTTCTAGAGCCGAGCCGATCGCCTTGGCATTGCGTGCCCCTTCTAACACCTTATTGACTTCTGTACGAATTTGACGCAGTTTTGTCCATTTTTCGGCTAATGGAGGATTGTGCCAATAGGGTTCAGTCACCAACCATCCGGACTGGAATACGGACTCATGGGACGTTTTGTAGGGCAGATTTTGCCAGATGTCTTCTGCCATGTGTGAGAGAACCGGAGCGATCGCCCGTGCTAAGTTTTCTATAGCGATCGCCAATACCGTCTGACAACTGCGGCGACGTTTTCCCTTTTCGGCACTGATATAGAGCCGATCCTTAGCAATATCTAGATAGAAGTTGGACAAGTCCACCACGCAGAAATTCTGCACCGTTTGGAAGAAGCGGAAAAACTGATAACTTTCAAACGCTTCAGTGACTTGGGCGAACACTTCCCCCATGCGATGCAACATATACTGGTCTAATTCTGGCATTTCCTCATAGGGGACGCGATCGCGCTCTGGATCGAAATCATACAAATTCCCCAACAGGAACCGGGATGTATTGCGAATCTTGCGATAGACATCCGCCAACTGTTTCAGAATTGTCTTCCCAATGGGGACATCGGAAGAATAGTCCACCGAAGACACCCACAGACGCAGCACATCCGCTCCATAGGGAGGAGCCTCCTTCTTATTCTTACCCCCGTTAATAATATCCAACGGATCGACCACATTCCCCAGAGACTTACTCATTTTCCGTCCCTGTTCATCCAAAGCAAACCCATGGGTGAGAACATTTTTATAGGGAGCCATTCCCTGAGTTGCCACGCTAGTGAGCAAACTGGACTGGAACCAGCCCCGGTGCTGATCGGAGCCTTCCAAATACAAATCCACTGGATACTTCAACTCTTGGCGTGCGGCTGCCACACCTGCCCAGGAACAGCCAGAGTCAAACCACACATCCATGGTATCCATACCTTTGCGGTAATTCTTCGCCTCTTTCCGGTATTTGGGCGGTAATAACTCTTCTACGGAAAGATTCCACCAGGCATCGGAACCCTGCTCGCGGATAATCTCCTTCACATGAGCGATCGTTTGTTCCGTTAACAGAGCTTCTCTGGTTTCCTGATGGTAGAACACGGGAATAGGCAATCCCCAACTCCGCTGTCTGGAAATACACCAGTCCGATCTCTCTTGCACCATGGATGTAATCCGGTTTTCGCCAGAAGACGGAATCCATTTCACCGACGCGATCGCCTCTAAAGCCGTTTCCCGGAACTTATCCACCGACGCAAACCATTGCTCAGTTGCCCGGAAAATCGTCGGTTTTTTGGTGCGCCAATCATAGGGATACTTATGCACATAGGGCGATTCTTTGATTAATGCACCCGCTTCAGTCAGCGCTTCAATAATCGCTGAGTTCGCATCCTTTAGCACATTTAATCCAGCAAACCTACCCGCCAACTGCGTCAAATCGCCCGCGTCATTCACTGGCGACAACACCGGCAAACCATAGCGTTGACCCACAATAAAGTCATCTTGACCATGGCCCGGAGCCGTATGAACTAAGCCTGTCCCAGACTCCGTAGTCACATAATCGCCACCAATCACAACCGGTGACTCGCGATTAAACAAAGGATGTTGATAGGTGCAATGCTCCAAATCTTTCCCCTTCACCGTTGCCTTCAGCGTCAGTTTAATCTCGAGTTCTTCACAGAGGCGGGCGATCGCCCCTTCTGCCACCAAAATATACTTCGGCAGCGTCCCCTTACCCGTAGGTTCCGGTTCTGCATCACTCCCTTTCCCAAACCCCTTACTCCGAGTCTTGCTCGTTGGAGCTTTGCCCCAAGGCGTTTCTACCACCGCATAGGTCAACCCTGGATTCACCGCCACTGCCAAATTTCCGGGAATTGTCCAAGGTGTCGTTGTCCAAATCGCTACCCCCAGATCCGGCATAAACGGATTGAGTTCCGAAAACACCCCATCATTCAGATGCACCATCCGGAACGCCCCATAAATACTATCGGACGTATGTCCCTCTGGATACTCCAACTCTGCCTCAGCCAGAGCCGTGCGAGAACTCGGACTCCAATGTACCGGTTTGAGACCTCGATAAATATAACCCTTGAGTACCATTTGCCCAAACACCTCAATTTGGGCAGCCTCATATTCGGGAGTCAACGTTAAATAAGGATTCTCCCAATTCCCCCAAACCCCGTAGCGTTTAAAACTTTCTCGTTGTTCATCAACCGTTTTTTGGGCAAACTCAGCCGCTTTTTGCCGTAACGTAATAGGAGTCAACTGCTTGCGCTCCTCCCCTTTCATCGCTTGAAGCACCTTCAGCTCAATAGGCAGCCCATGACAGTCCCACCCCGGTACATACCGGACTTTATGGCCTTGTAGCAACTTGTATTTATTAATAATATCCTTCAGGATTTTATTCAAAGCATGGCCCATATGCAGAGAACCATTGGCGTAGGGCGGCCCATCATGGAGAATAAACACATCCCCTGGATTCTCCTGGGAAAGCTTTTCATAAACCTGATGTTCTGCCCAAAATTTTTGCAGTTCAGGTTCTTTTTTCGGTGCATTTGCCCGCATATCAAAGCCAGTTTGGGGCAAATGGACGGTAGTTTTATAGTCTTTTGCTGCTGTCACGGTGCTATTGGGAAGGGTTAGGGACAAAAGGGTTCTGAGTCTGTAGTCAGATTTTAACAGGGAAGTTTATCGAGTTTGCACGACAATAGTGTTCCCCGAATTAAAAGTTTATCAGCCGTTATCTGCGTTTTTTACGTCTTGAAGACCGAGAACGAGAGGGTTTGCTCTCCTGAGAGTCTGTCGATTCGGGTTCGGTTTCTTCATGGGTTTCTGACGCTGATTCAGTTTCCGCTTCTATAGAGGACTCCACTCCCTCTTCTTTCGTCTTCTCAGAAGATTCTGAAACAGTCTCTGGCAAGTCCGAACCTGAAGGAGGTGGCATTTCGTCATTTTCCGGTTCAGAAAGCTCTTCTGAGGGAATTTCCTCGTCTGGCACGGTCTCCGGTTCAGCAGGTGCAACGAATGCGTCAGTCTCTTCTGTGGGCTGTTTTTCTGGTGCTTGCGCTTCTTCTGGGCTGGGAGGTTCTGGGGTTTCCGGTGCTTCAGCGACGGGTTCCTCTGCACTTTCGGCTTCGGGAGGTTCTGGCGCTTCAGCGACGGGTTCCTCTACACTTTCAGCTTCTGGCGTTTCTGGCGCTTCAGCGACGGGTTCCTCTACACTTTCAGCTTCTGGCGTTTCTGGCGCTTCAGCGATAGTTTCCTCGACACTTTCGGCTTCTGGCGTTTCTGGCGCTTCAGCGACGGCTTCCTCAGTTACGGCTTCTGAGGCTTCTGGCATTGGCGTTGATAACTCTGGCTCTTCTTCAGTCCAAGTTTCTGCATCTGAAGAAGACATTTCCGAAGGCTTCGACTTTTGGAATCGACTTTTGAGACTATCAAAGAAACCGAATAACCCCGATAGAGTTTTCGATTTCGGTTGTGGAGGAGTCGGAGATGATGAAGGAACGGGCGTTGGTGGAACAACGGGTTCAGAGGATTCCTCAAATTGATCAGGCTCAGGCTCCGACTCTATCGTACTCTCATCCGGAGCATCTGGGGCGATCGCCCCTTGACCCTCGATTTCCTCAGTCGCCTCTATCTCCTCTATCTCTTCATATTTCGATTCAGCTCCCCCTTGCGCCACCTCTAGTTCTGGCTGAGATTCAGGTTCTGGCGAAACCGGTAATTCGGCAGGTTCTGGCTCCGAAACGGGAAATTCCTCCACACTCAGTTCCGATTCAGTCACCGTTTCCTCACCCCCGACAGGGATAGGAGTCTCTGGAGACGTTTCTTCTTGGGTAACAGGAATTTCAGATTCTGGTGTTTCAGGGGTAGGCACAGCAACCTCTGGAGCAGGAGACCTCTTCAACAAACGATTTAAAGCACCTAAGCCATTCTGCTTTAACTGTTCCCCCTCCACAGGAGTTTGTTGACCAGCAGGAGTTAATTGGCGACGTAAGGTTAAAGTTTCCCAACCTAGATACAACAGCAGGGGAACAGCAGCCATTTGGCCGAGCATCACCGCACCCGTAAACCGTCCAGCACAAAACCATAGGGTTAGAGCATAGAGAAAGCCTAACCCACTCCAGATAAAATCACTTTTACGCCGATAAACCTCTGGAAAAAAGAAGAATGCCATATAAAAGGCGAAACTTCCTAAGCCAACGGCTAGTGCCAGAATTCGTGCCATGTCTGCTGAACCCTCTGTTTCTAAATTCTTTGTCTACAGCCTACAGGGTCATTTTACCGTGACGGCCCAGACTTAATCTCTTCTTTACGGGACAATTTTAAAGATCGGGCTAACCTTGTAGGTAATTTGCTGTTATAGCAAGCAATTGTTGGTTACGCGAGTACATAATCTTATGACACAGCCAAGTTTTGGTCTAATTGGCCTTGCGGTTATGGGTGAAAACCTGGCCCTGAATGTGGAACGCAATGGGTTTCCAGTAACGGTTTATAACCGAACTTATGCCAAAACTGAAGAGTTTATGGCCACCAGAGCCAAGGGGAAAAATTTCTTAGCTGCCCAAACTCTGGAAGAATTTGTACAAAAACTCGATCGCCCCCGCAAAATTTTGATTATGGTGAAAGCGGGTAAACCGGTTGATGCCGTAATTGATAGCCTCAAGCCCTTACTTGATGAAGGGGATATGATTATCGATGGCGGAAACTCCCTTTATGAAGATACCGAACGCCGCACCAAAGATCTCGAAGCCTCGAAATTAGGATTTGTAGGCATGGGAGTCAGTGGCGGTGAAGAAGGGGCACTCAATGGCCCCAGTTTAATGCCAGGGGGAACTCCAGCGGCTTACCAAGAGTTGGAACCCATTGTGACCAAAATTGCGGCTCAAGTGGATGATGGTCCCTGTGTCACTTTTATTGGTAAAGGGGGCGCAGGTCATTATGTGAAAATGGTTCACAATGGCATTGAATATGGCGATATGCAGTTAATCGCTGAAGCCTATGATTTGCTGAAAAATGCCGTAGGTTTAACCAATCCTGAACTTCATGAAGTGTTTAAGGAGTGGAATGAAACTGAGGAACTCAATTCCTTTTTAATTGAGATTACCCGGGATATCTTTAAACAAATGGACTCGGAAACCAACCAGCATCTGATCGATCTGATTGTAGATGCAGCCGGTCAAAAAGGAACGGGACGGTGGACTGTCGTCACTTCTTTAGAGTTGGGGGTAAGTATTCCCACAATTACCGCAGCCGTAAATGCTCGCATTATGTCTTCCTATAAAGAAGAACGGGTAGCTGCGTCTCAGGAATTAACCGGGCCAAGTGGTCAGTACAATGGAGATCTCAAAGCATTTATTCCTAAAATTCGAGATGCTCTCTATTGCTCTAAAATTTGTTCCTATGCTCAAGGGATGGCTCTGCTGAGTAAGGCTTCTCAAGAGTTTGGCTATGAGTTGAATCTGAGCGAAATTTCCCGTATTTGGAAAGGCGGATGTATTATTCGTGCGGGCTTCTTAGATAAGATTAAAGTGGCATTTAAGGAGAATCCCAGTTTACCCAATTTGTTGCTTGCTCCTGAGTTCAAGCAAACTATTCTAGACCGTCAGCAAGCTTGGCGGGAAGTGTTGGGTCTGGCTTGTCAGTTGGGGATTCCAGTACCAGCATTTAGTGCGTCTTTGGATTACTTTGATAGTTATCGTCGCGCGACTTTGCCCCAGAATTTGACTCAAGCGCAACGGGATTTCTTTGGCGCTCATACCTATGAGCGGATTGACCGTCCGAGAGGGGAGTTTTTCCATAGTCAGTGGATGAGCTAGAATCCTCTTGTAGGGGCAAACGGCCGTTTGTCCCTACATCATGTCTAAATTTATGAATGGTTCAAGGAAAAAGCAAAACCAGCTTTTGCCTATTCCCCATTGCCTCCCCCTTACCAACCCACTTACAACCTTAACTGGTAACTCATTCCTATTACCACCGTGCAGGACTATATTTTGCTAAATTGGTGAGGTAATCTTGATCTAGAGTGGAGGCGATCGCTTCGGGTCGTCCGCTTCTTCTTTACCCAGGGTATCCTATCCGTACTTCCCCAAAGCGATTTAGAGTTTTTGATTATGATCAATCTAAGCGGCTACCAAATTCTTGCTAAGATCTACGAAAGTGACAAAACAGTAGTCTATCGGGGTTGTCAACAAAAAACAAATCTGCCGGTCATTTTGAAGGTACTCAAAGCAGATTATCCTACAGTAGAGGAGCGCAATCGATACCAGCAAGAGTTTGAACTCCTCAATCAGCTCAATCGAGAAAGTGTAGTTAAGGCTTATACTCTAGAAAGCTATCAAAACGCTTTAGTGATGGTATTAGAGGATTTTGGAGGAGAATCCTTAAAACAGTTATTAGCGTCTCAGAAATTTACACTTTTAGGCTTTCTCAACTTAGCCATTCGGATTGTCAAAAGCTTAGGCGATTTACATCAAGCGAGTATTATTCATAAAGACATCAATCCGGGCAATATTATCTTTAATCCCGCCACAGGAGAAGTCAAACTGGTCGATTTAAGTATATCTGTCACCTTTAATCGAGAATCTTCATCATCAGGTCATGCTCCGACAATTGAAGGAACCTTAGCCTATATGTCTCCTGAGCAAACCGGAAGACTCAATCGGAGCTTAGACTATCGCACAGATTTCTATTCCTTGGGAGTCACCTTTTATGAGTTGCTCACCCACAAGCTTCCCTTTGAAAGCAAGGAAACAATGGAACTCATCCATTGTCACATTGCCAAGCAACCCATTGCTCCCCATGTCGTTAATTCTGAAATTCCCCCAGTTGTCTCTGACTTAGTGCTGAAGCTATTAGCCAAAAATGCAGAAGAGCGCTATCAAAGCAGTTGGGGATTACTCGCAGATTTAGAACAATGTTTAGTCAATCTGAAAGAAAATGACCAGATTAATCCATTTCTGTTAGGGGAACAAGATATTTCGGATACATTTAAAATCCCAGAAAAGCTCTATGGACGAGACAAGGAAGTCGATACGCTGTTAGCCGCTTTTGAACGAGTGGCTGATGGTCATAAAGAATTGATGCTCATTAGTGGATATTCCGGAATCGGCAAATCTGCTTTAGTTCAAGAAATTTATAATTCCATTACCCATAAAAATGGCTATTTTATCCTGGGTAAATTCGATCAGTTCCAACGGAGTATTCCTTATTTTGCTATTGTAAAAGCGTTTTCTGAGTTAGTCAATTTATTGCTCACTGAAAGTGAAGAGAACTTAAGACAATGGAAAAAAAAGCTATTAGAAGCCTTTGGCCCGAATGGTCAAATCATTATTGATGTGATTCCGGAAGTAGAATACATTGTTGGCCCCCAACCTGCCGTTATAGAACTAGGACCAACAGAATCTCAAAATCGGTTTAATTTTGTTTTTCAGAATTTTATTCGTATTTTCTGCCGTCCAGAACATCCATTAGTGATCTTCTTGGATGATTTACAATGGGCTGATTCTGCAACTCTGAAGTTGATTGAACTTATGCTAACCGAAGCAGATGTTCAGTATTTTTTCTTAATTGGAGCCTATCGAGATAATGAAGTGAGTCCTAGTCATCCTCTGATGATGGTGGTTGATTCCTTGCGGATTCAGTCTGTGATTATTAACCATATTCATTTGGACAATATGAAGCTCAATCAGATTAGCCAATTAATTTCTGAGACTTTACATCAAAGGCAAGGATTAGTCAAGCCTTTGGCAGAATTGGTTCAAAATAAAACCGCAGGGAATCCATTTTTTGTGAATGAATTTCTCAAGACCTTGTACCAGGAAAACCTGCTAAGGTTTGTCCCACCTCAACCTGATATTATGGGTGGATGGTCTTGGGATTTAGAAGAAATTGAGTCCATGAGTATTACAGAGAATGTAGTGGACTTAATGATTGGCAAGTTACGAAAGCTACCAGAAGCAACGCAAGAGGTTTTACGGTTATCTGCTTGTTTAGGGAACCAGTTTGATTTAAATACTTTGTCTTTAATTTATGAAAAAGAATCCTATGGAACCTTTCAAGATCTCTTGCCCGCAATTGAAGAAAAAATGATCCGCCCCAATTCCGGTAAAGAATTGGTCGACCTGGATTTAGTTACGGCTCCGTTGTTAATTTTAAATTATAAATTTTCCCATGACCGAGTGCAGCAGGCGGCCTATGCTTTAATCGATGAATCAAATAAAAAGGCGGTTCATCTGGAAATTGGCAGAATGCTATTGGAAAGAACACCAATCGAATATCGTAGTGAACGAATTTTTGAATTGGTCGATCATATGAATGTTGGTCGAGCTTTGATAACAGAGCAGAATGAAATACTGGAATTAGCTCACCTAAATTTGGAGGCAGGAAAACGAGCTAAAGATGCCACTGCTTTTGTGGCAGCTCTTCAATATTTAAAAGAGGCAATGAGCTGCCTGCCAGAAAATATTTGGGATCTCGATCATGAGTTTTCATTTTCTTTGTATAGAGAGCGGGCAGATGTGGAATATTTGAATGGAAATTTTGCTGAATCAGAAGCTTTGATTGCTGAGGTTTTATCTCAGATTGATTCAGATTTTGAGAAAGCGGAAATTTATAATATTCTGTTAATTCAAAATACCTTGAGAGGTCAGTATCAAAAAGCGCTAGAAATCGGGTGTACGGCCCTGGATGTATTAGGGGTGAATTTACCAACTGAAGGTTTAGATCAAGTGATTCCCCAAGAATTAGAAAACGCGAGTAAAGCGTTAGGGAATCGCCCCATTTTATCATTGCTGGATCAACCAAAAATGGAGAATCCACTCAGCGAAATTAAGGTGAAATTATTGAATAATTTAGCTCCACCGACCTATATGCTCGATATTCAGTTGTGGACGCTGATTATTCTGAAGGGGGCAACGTTGGTTTTGGAGGAAGGATATGCTCCAGAAGTGGCATTCTTTTTGCCCACCTATGGCATTTTATTGGTGAATATTTTTGGACAGTACCGAAATGCCTATGATCTGGGAAGGGTAGCTTATCAACTCAATCAAAAATGGGGACATCCAACTTATAAGGCGGGTGTTTGTTTAATTAGCACTTTGAATTATTGGTTTAATCCCATGAAAGATTCAACATTGCTAGGAAATGAGGCGTATCAATCGGCTCTGGATTCGGGAGATTTGCTTTATGCAGGTTATGTGTTGAATAATCAGTCAGTTAATTTCTTTGTCCAGGGCAAACCGATTGAACAGATTTTAGAAGAGATTCTTAAATATTTACCATTTGCTCAGAAAACGGAGAATCAATTAGTAACTTATGTTTTACTAGGTTTACAGTTGATTCTATTGAATTTAGACGATCAAACGGATGAGGCATTGAATTTTGATGGATCAAGTTTAACCGAAGGGGAATATGTTGAGCTTTGTCAGCAAAATCAGAATAATTTTGCTCTGTGTATTTATCAGGTTTTCAAAATGCAAACGTTATATTTGTATGGAAATCTAGAGGCAGCTTTAGCCCTAAGTGAGACGATCGCGGAGAAACTCCAATTTATACTAGGGACTTCACCGGTACCTGAGTATAATTTCTATACTTCCTTGGTCTGTCTATCCGCTTATGGGATGACAGAGGAGACGAAAAGAGAAGCTTTATTAGATAAGGTGAGAGCGAATCAAAGTCAATTAAAGATTTGGTCTGAAAACTGTGTAGCTAATTTCTTACCTAAGTATTTACTAGTAGAAGCAGAATTAGCTCGTGTGCAAAATCAACTGGAATTAGCGATTGATTTCTACGATCGCGCGATCGCCGTAGCCACAGAGCATGAATTGATTTCTGTTCAGGCGATCGCCAATGAACGGGCGGCTGATTTTTGGCTGCAAAAACATAAACTCTCCTATGCTCTAGTCCATTTGCGAGAGGCTTACTATCATTACGAGAAATGGGGAATAAAGCGCAAAGTCGCATCTCTGAAGTTAGCCTATCCTCAATTAGAGGCTAAATTTAACCAACTAACCGATAAATTGGATGTGAATACCACAATTCACACCTCTACTAATTCAATTTCCAATAGCCTGGATTTAAATACAGTTCTCAAAGCATCTCAAGCCATTTCTAGTGAAATTGTTTTCGATAAACTCTTGGGTACTTTAATGAAAATCCTGATTGAAAATGCAGGAGCGCAATCAGGATTTTTATTGCTTCCTAAAGAGGGTAAATTGCTAATTTCTGCCTCTGCTTTTGTAGATGAGGAAGCGATTATTAACGAGGAATCAACAGCCGTTGAAACCAGTGAAGAATTACCCATTACGGTCATTAACTATGTGGAGCGCTCTCTCTCCGATGTGGTTTTAAGTCATGCCTGTCGAAATGGACAATTTACCAACGACCCTTACATCATTAAACGCCAGGTTAAATCACTCCTGTGTATCCCCATTGTTAATCAAGGACAACTGATTAGTATCCTGTATTTAGAAAATAACCTAACGACTGATGCCTTCACTGCCGATCGCATTGAAGTGCTGCAAGTCTTATCCTCTCAAGCGGCGATCGCCCTGGATAACGCCCTTCTCTATGCATCCGTTGAGCAAAAAGTACAAGAGCGCACCCAAGAATTAAACCAGAAAAATCAAGATTTATCCCAAACCCTAGAAGAGCTAAAACGGACTCAAACCCAACTGATCCAAACGGAAAAAATGTCTGGTTTAGGTCAAATGGTGGCTGGAGTAGCCCATGAGATTAATAATCCCGTTAGTTTTATCTATGGTAACCTCGCCCCTGCGACGGAATATGTTGAGGCTTTGCTGGATCTGATCGATCTCTATCAAACTTATTACCCTGAACCAGATGAAGAAATTGAAGAGATGATTGAGGATATCGATCTCGACTTTATGAGTGAAGATTTGAAGAATCTCCTCAATTCTATGCAGGTGGGAGCTGAACGTATCCGTAAAATTATCCTTTCTCTACGAAACTTCTCTCGACTGGATGAAGCAGATAAAAAACCAGTTAATCTTCATGACGGATTAGATAGTACCCTATTGATTTTGCAAAATCGTTTCAAAGAGTCGGGGAATGAGAAAGAAATTAAAATTATTAAAGAGTATGGCAATTTACCCCAGGTTAATTGCTATGCCTCCCAACTCAATCAAGTGTTCATGAATTTATTAACCAATGCGTGTGATGCGATGCAAGATCAGTGCAGTGCTGAACTTCCCGAAGATCGACAACCCTCGATTACAGTCCGGACTCAAGTGACCGATCGCCAATCTGTGGAAGTCATTATCGCTGATAACGGCCCAGGAATGACTGAGGAGACGATCCCAAAAATCTTTAATCCCTTCTATACGACTAAACCCGTTGGCTCTGGAACCGGTTTAGGGTTATCTATCAGTTATCAAATTGTAGTGGAAAAACATAGCGGCAATCTCAGTTGTGTTTCTGAACCGGGAGAGGGAACTAAGTTTATTGTGGAAATCCCTTTACGTCCGGTAGAGGAGGAATAGGAAATAGTGCGATAAACTAAAGAGAAACTTCTTGTGAATTTGCTGGTGAATTTATGGCACTCCAATACTATCCCAGAAATGACTTACCCTTGGCAATAGATTTACCTGACTCTGATGAGACTCCCGTGGATAATGAACTGCAAGATTTAATTCCCACTTTACTCAAAGCTATGCTGGCCTTAATTTGGTCAGAGCGCATGGATTGGTTTTTTGGGGTGGATATGGGAATTTATGTTGATCCGAGCCAAGCGGCTATTGTCCCGGATGGATTTTTGAGTGTCGGAGTCCCCAGAATTATTGATTCAGATTTACGGTTATCTTATGTTCTTTGGGAAGAGCAACAAATGCCGACGTTAGTGTTAGAAGTCGTCTCGAAAACCAGAAGAGGAGAATATACCCAGAAAAAAGAACAATATGCTCAACTGGGAGTTCTCTACTATCTTATCTATAATCCCCTGCGGAAACAGCAACCGAAGCTAGAAGTTTATCAACTTGAAGGGGGTAAATATCAATTATTATCCGGGGAACCCGTATGGTTATCAGAGTTAAATTTAGGCATTGGTCGAGCGGAAGGAACGTATCAAGGGATTGCTAGAGAATGGCTCTATTGGTATGATGAAATAGGAGAGCGTTATCTGACTCCAGAGGAATGCGCTCAGAAGGCTGAGTTAGAGCGCGATCTCGAACGCCAAGAAAAAGAGCGCCAACAACAAAGAGCCGATCGCGCCGAAGCGGTTGTCGATGAGAAAGACCGGAAGATTCAACAGTTACGAGAACGCCTAGCGCGATTGGGTATTGATCCCGATACTAATTAATAGAGGTGCCCTTAATTATTCATTGGTTTTACGCCATCGCCGACGAATCCAAATCAGGGGGAATATCCTGTAAACGACCCGGTCCGATCGCCTGTAGCGCTTCTTTCAACACCACATCCCCTGTATAGAGTGCCTTACCCACAATCACTCCAGTTACCCCCAAACGCTCTAGGGACAACAAACTGAGTAAATCTGTAACACTACTGACTCCACCAGAGGCAATCACCGGTACATCCACGGCTTCGGCAACTTCTCGCAAGGCTGGAATATTCGGGCCCTTCAGGGTTCCATCCCGATAAATATCAGTATAAATAATGCCATAAACCCCCATCTGAGCGCACTGTTGGGCCAATTCAATCCCAGAAATTTTGGAGGTTTCCAACCATCCCCGCGTCGCCACCTTGCCATCGCGGGCATCAATACCCACCATAATTTGCCCTGGAAACTCCTGACAGAGCTGTTGGACAAGTTCGGGATTTTCCACCGCCACCGTGCCTAAAATCGCCTGTTTAACCCCGGTCGAGAGCAAATTGGTCACCCCTGCATAGTCTCGCAAGCCTCCCCCCACTTGTACTGGAATGGGGATGGATTGGGCGATCGCTCGAATCACCTCTAAATTCACCGACTGTCCTGACTTTGCGCCATCGAGATCCACCACATGCAAGCGTGTCGCTCCTTGAGCAACCCATTGTTGGGAGATCGCCACCGGGTCTTCATCAAACACCTGACTTTGCTCATAATCTCCCTGATACAAGCGCACACAATTCCCCTGGAGCAAATCAATCGCTGGAATCACATCCATAACCCGTATTCTCCTAACACCTTATAATCCCCTCTATCCTACAGCTCTTTGAATGGCTATGAGGTAAATGATCAGAACCATCAACCGATAGGTTTATTCGGGTCATCTCCCCTATCTTCCCTGGCAATACCCCTCCCTCAAACAAAGCGATCCGTTTGCGCCTCATGTTCAACTCGAAAAACATTCGCATACAAATTCGCAATCACCTGCTTCCCTTCCTGAGTCAACTTCAAATGATTCAACGAAGGCTGAATATAATGAGAAACCACATTCCAGAAAAATGCCGGATAATTATTCCGTAAATCCCCAGGATTTTCATACCCTAACTGTTTATTCGCTCCATTTTCCTCAAACTCATAAAACAGAGCCGGAATCTTCTGTAAATACTGCGGATCGCTCAACTGCCCAATCAAATCCGCCCCTCGAATTAAACCCGGATAATTCATCGTATCCGCATGATCGTCATCCTTGGGAACCGGAAAACGAGTTAGCTCAATATTGCGCTTAATTTCCTCTGCATCAATTAATTTATGACCCCCAAACCGCTCCTCAATAAACCGCTTACCCCGGTCTACATGATAAGGCGTAAGCGCCGCATCCGTTGCCCCTGGCAGCAACTCAACCCTACTGTTTTCAATCCCCGAATCATATAAGCGATCTGAATGCTTATCCTCACGACAAACACCTTTAATATATCCAATATCATGACAGAGCAAAGAAATCATAAAATGGAGCCAATCTTCTGCCGAAACTCCACCCTCACGAATATGTTTTCCACGAAGAATTTCTTGTCCCACCAACGTAACAAAAATCGTATGTTCCACATTATGATAAAGGGCATCACTATTGGCAATATTCTCTAGGGCCATACTCCCAGCCCAAACGATAATATCCGCATAATCCGGTTTATAGCCACCATACGTTCGGCGATAACCATCCCGGAGCTTCACCAAAAATTCATTAATGACAACAGAAGTCAAATTTAACATTAGAGTCTTTGAGGAGGTGCCTTCATCTGGTGTTGAATCTTCTTAATTATAAATTATAAAGGATAACTTCAAATACCGGTGAGAGCGTTTTCAACTCCATCAACTCCCCGCCCCCTCATCTTGTCCTCTTAGCGATCGGGACACGATTAGCCTTTTGAGTCTAGAATTGATCGCCTTTTTTAATCCTCAATTTTCCCAATCTTTACCCCAAAGTTTACACCAACTTCCCCCTGACAACTCTCCTTAGAGTTGATTGGCTCTCCAGCTTCTGGGGCAACCATTTCTATAGTTCACCTTAAGCTTAGAGCCATTGCGTAACCCCATTCCTTAACATGATCAACAAGCCCATCTCAATCCGTTAAGACCCTTGCGGTCAACCCTGTCCATTGCTCTAGGAGGAACCTAATCCATGGCTGATGCCCATGTCGAAGTTGCCCAAGAACATGCCCTTGACCGGGATTGTACCACCCTATCTCGTCATGTTCTCCAACAACTGCAAAGCTTTTCCCCAGATGCTCAAGACCTCAGTGCGATTATGAATCGCATTGCCCTAGCCGGAAAACTCATTTCCCGTCGCCTGTCCAGGGCTGGACTGATGGAGAACGTTTTAGGCTTTACTGGCGAGACCAACATCCAAGGTGAATCGGTCAAAAAAATGGATGTTTACGCCAATGACGTATTCATCAGTGTGTTTAAACAAAGTGGCCTCGTCTGTCGCCTCGCCTCCGAGGAAATGGAAGAGCCATACTACATCCCCGAAAACTGTCCCATCGGTCGCCAAACCCTGATTTATGACCCCATCGATGGCTCATCGAATGTCGATACTAACCTCAACGTTGGCTCTATCTTCTCCATCCGCAAACAAGAAGGCATGGATTTGGATTTGAGCGCCTCCGACCTGCTCCAAAATGGACACAAACAAATTGCGGCTGGCTATATCCTCTATGGCCCTAGTACTATGCTGGTCTATTCTGTGGGCAACGGAGTCCATTGCTTCAACCTAGACCCCAGCTTAGGAGAATTCATCCTCAGCCGAGAAAATATCCAAATCCCCAGCCACGGAGCTATCTACAGCGTCAATGAAGGGAATTTTTGGCAATGGGACGAATCCATCCGCGAGTATGTGCGTTATGTTCATCGCCACGAAGGATACACCGCCCGCTATGGTGGAGCCTTAGTAGGTGATTTTCACCGCATTTTATTCCAGGGAGGAGTCTTTTTGTATCCTGGCACGCTGAAAAAACCAGAGGGTAAACTACGATTACTGTATGAATCAGCGCCCTTAGGTTTTCTCGCCGAACAAGCAGGAGGCCGGGCAAGTACAGGTACTCAAGATATCTTGGAAGTGATCCCCAAAGAGTTACACGCCAGAACGCCTCTGATTATTGGCTCTCCAGAAAATGTGGCTTTGGCCGAATCTTTCCTGAAGAATGCCTCAGAGAGCAAATAATCCTACACCAACTTTTTGTAAATCTAGACTTACACTCAACTATTGCTAGTTAATTCTCTATGGTTACACTCACAGAAAATCCTCTGCGCGTTGGACTGCAACAAGACCGCATTCCTGAACCCCAGATTTTAATTATTTTTGGTGCATCTGGAGACCTCACCCAACGCAAATTAGTCCCGGCGCTCTACCAAATGAAATTGGAGAGACGACTGCCCCCAGAATTAACCATTGTGGGGGTTGCTCGTCGTCAATGGAGCCATGACTTTTTTCGAGAACATATGCGCGAAGGCGTGGAAGAATTTGGGGGGGGACTTCAGTCTGAGCAATTGTGGAAAGAGTTTGCTGAAGGTCTATTTTACTGCCCTGGTGATATTGACAATCCGGAAAGTTATCAAAAACTCAAAAGCTTTCTAGCGGAATTAGATACGAAACGAGGAACTCGTGGTAACCGGGTCTTTTATCTGTCTGTTGCCCCTCGGTTCTTTGGAGAAGCAACTCAACAATTGGGCAATGCGGGGATGTTAGACGATCCCACTAAGCAACGGTTGGTGATTGAAAAACCGTTTGGCCGAGATTTGGGTAGCGCTCGGACTCTGAATCGGGTGGTGACTCAAGTCTGTGATGAAAAGCAGGTGTACCGCATTGACCATTATTTGGGTAAGGAAACGGTGCAAAATCTGTTGGTGTTTCGGTTTGCTAATGCTATTTTTGAACCCCTGTGGAATCGCCAGTTTATCGACCATGTGCAAATTACAGTGGCGGAAATGGTGGGTTTGGAAGGACGGGCGGGTTATTATGAAACGTCTGGGGCGCTCCGGGATATGGTGCAGAACCATTTGATGCAGTTGTTTTCGTTGACGGCGATGGAACCGCCGAATTCTTTGGATGCGGATAGTATTCGTAATGAGAAGGTAAAGGTGGTGCAGGCGACCCATTTGGCGGATTTGAGCAATTTGGATCGATGTGCGGTTCGGGGTCAATATACGTCGGGTTGGAGTAAGGGTAAGCAAGTTCCGGGATACCGGGATGAGGAGGGTGCGAGTCCGGAGTCGGTTACGCCGACGTATGCGGCGCTGAAGTTGAATATTGATAATTGGCGCTGGAAGGGGGTTCCGTTTTATTTGCGGACGGGGAAACGGATGCCGAAAAAGGTGTCGGAGATTGCGATTCAGTTTAAGGAAGTGCCGTATTTGATGTTCCAGTCAGCGGCGAAACAGGCGAACCCGAATGTGCTGGCGATGCGAATTCAGCCGAATGAGGGGATTTCGATGCGGTTTGAGGTGAAAACGCCGGGGAGTTCTTTGCGGACGCGATCGGTTGATATGGATTTTCGCTACGATCGCGCCTTCGGTCAAGCGAATACGGATGCCTATAGCCGGTTGTTGATTGATTGTATGTTAGGGGACCAAACTCTGTTTACCCGTGGGGATGAGGTGGAAGCCTCTTGGCAAGTATTAACCCCAGTGTTGGATGTTTGGGATGCTCCCGCTCCTCCGGAAGTGATTCCTCTCTATGAGGCGGGAACCTGGGAACCGGTTGAGGCAGAGTGGTTACTGAATCGAGATGGTCGCCGCTGGCGCAGACTTTAATTAAGTAGTGGAGGTGGAAGGTCGCTACAGCGACCTTTATAGACGATATTTTTCTGAAAACATCAACTGAAAGAGGGCGATAAAACTCCATTGCCCTCCGCGATCTCATAACCCTAACATCAGGTTAGAGGTTTACTTGCCCAAAAAGTAGCTGAGTTTTTTAGCCCTCTTAAATGTTCCAAGCTAAACCTAGCTTTAGATTCTAGCCTGTTGTCACCTCCTGAGCGTTCTCACTTGCATAGAAATTTGTAATATAATTATGCTAGGTTTAATTTTATAGCGCTTGTCAAAGGTATGTTTACCTCTCTGGTCGCTGGAGCTTAGTCTAGATAAGGGGATTATCGAAAAAACAAGTAACTATGCCGTTGTACAGCGCTATCTTACAAAAAGATACTAGGAAAAAAGATGACAAATCTATTCAAAAAAAACGTTTTCCGTCTGCAATATAAGTTGATTGCTTTTTTAAAGATCTTAGTGAAACCTCTAGTTATTTGGAATTTTACAAGAACAATATTAAACGGGTTCTATCTTCAATTAAATACACAGCAAACATCTTGTTTTTATCAATGGTTTTCCAAGATTTACCGAGATACTCATTTTAGGGTGAATGAAGGAATATGGAAAGTCAATTTTGGTGAACAAACAATATTCATGCCCTTAACTTCTGATTCGCTCTGGCTAGATTGGGATCAAGCTATTTCCATAGTGGGTCACGATATAGATGTCAAACAAACCTATGAGGCAATCTTGACTTCTGAGCTTAGTAAACCAGACTTGTTTGTTGATATTGGAGCTAACTATGGAACCCATTCTTTGTTGTTCTTAATTAAGGGTATAAAAACTATTACATTTGAACCCAATCATTTATGTTATTTTTATTACAAAAATTTATGTAAGTATAATGATGTCACGCCAACTTTAGAAAAGGTTGCTCTGGGAGAAGAGAATGGTTATGTAGATCTAGCATATCCCAAAAAAGATACTTGGAATGGTTCTATCAATATTGATATTATACAGGGTTTAGTTAATGAGTCTCCTGACTCTAAAGACATCATTGTTGAGAAAGTTATTCAAAAAAGGCTTGATGACTACCTTTCACGAATCATAGGAAACAAAGTTTTAATTAAAATTGATACTGAAGGATATGAACTTTCTGTATTGAAAGGATCAACAAAAACACTGCAAGAAGTTAAGCCAATGATTATCTTTGAATGTATACATACGTCTAATTCAAGATCGAAACTCTCTGATTTTTTCTCATATCAAAATTATCTGATTTACAAATCACCTTGGAATCCAGTAGAGCCAGGAGAACCCTTGACATCTGATAAGTTTTCGCAAGATTTATCAACTAACTTTATTGCTGTTTCAAGAGAACAAAGCCTTTTGTTGGCGAAAGCATCGGGGAACGACCTGCTTTAAGGGGAAAATCGTTTATTAATTCTTATTACTCATTACCTGTCATGACTACTACTCCAATTGTTACTTTACAAAAGCCGAAGGATATTTCTCTGGGTGAGATTGAGGCGGAACTGAATAAGATTTGGTTGAGCCAAAATACAGGCAAGGCTAGCCCAGTGGCCACGCGAGCGGCGACGTTTAGTATGGCGATCTATGAGCCGGAAGAATTTCAACAGTTGTTGGCTGGTTTGGGCTTCTATAGTGGCTGCATTGATGGTATTAATGGTCCGATGATGAAGGAGGCGGTTCGTGAGGCTCAGATGAGTTATGGTCTGAGGATTACGGGACGCATTGATGGCCAGACGCTGCACGGTTTGCGGGAGAATTATGAGAAGATCTCGCCCTCCCAGGTTGCTGATATTAGTAATGTGGATTTGAGGGGATCGAGTGTCAGTGAGGCGATCGCTTCCCAAAATCCCTGTAGAGTGATTACCCTTTGTCCTGTTTTAGGCGAAGATCGAGGGGTAAGTGCCCAAGTTTCTGCCTATTGTCCCATTCAAAAAAGCAGTAGCAACAGCACCCTCATCTGTTGTGAATACATTACTCTGCGAGGGACAAAGGAAGCCCTAGAGCGAGTCAAAGACCTGATTTCTTCCCTATTAATCCCCGATTTACCCAAATTTGTTTGGTGGAAAGCAACCCCCAATCGCGAACAATTGTTGTTTCAACATTTAGCTCAACAAGCCAATTGTATTGTCGTCGATTCCTGCTATTTTAGTGACCCGGATTCCGAACTTCTGAAAATTCACGATCTCATTGAGTCAGAAACCTATATTGCCGATCTTAATTGGCATCGCTTGTATCCTTGGCAAGAATTAACTGCCGCCACCTTCGATCCCCCAGAACGTCGAGATTCCCTAGGCGATATCGATCGGGTCACGATTGACTATGAAAAAGGCAATGATTCTCAAGCCTTTATGTTTTTGGGATGGCTAGCCAGTCGTCTCGGTTGGCAACCGGTTGGTTATCACGATGAAGGAGGAGATTATGATATTAAACGGATTGAATTTTCTGGCCCTGAAAATAAAACAATTCAGGCTGAATTAGCTGGTATTCCGACTGCTGACTGGGGCGAAATTCCAGGGGACTTAGTCGGGGTTTTACTGAATTCGAGCAATCCCGAGGCTAATTGTTGCACGATTTTATGTTCGGAAACCATCGGATGTATGCGGATGGAAGCGGGAGGAAGTGCCAGTAATAGTCGCACTGAACAGGTGACTGCGGTTTCCGATCAAAAGGCGGAAGAAATGATGAGTCAACAGCTACAACGCTGGGGACGAGATGTTTTATACGAGGAAAGTTTGGCCGTAACTGCCCAGATTCTGAAGTTGCGATAAGGTATAGCGCTGCGCGCTAGGGAATAGGGAATGGGGAATAGGTTATGGTAGCTAGGTTTCAGTATTGAGCCGGAGTCCTAACCGACTCTTTCTCTGCTATAGAAGTTGAAAAACATGGCTTAATTCTCCTCCCTACCCTACCCTACCCACTACAATCATCTTTTCAGTGATTAATTAGACCATTTATGAAGCCAGTTCAGCAAAACTTTTGGTAGAGGTTGCCTAGTGCGCTGGTGAGCATCGATACAGACATGGCGAGTGGTGGCTTTGGCGACAGCGCGATCGGCCAATCTTATCTTGTAATTAATTTCATATTCATCTGGTGGACAAAACACCGGAGTCAGTTCAATATCTAAACAATCTCCACAAGTTAGAGGTCGATAAAAATCGGCTTCGCTATGAATAATGGGAAAAGCTATTTTCGGCTGACAAAAGAACTCCTTTAAGTCAATTCCCGCCGTAGCTAAAGAGGCTTCATAGGCTTCATGACAAAACTGAAACAGATTGGCAAAATAGACCACACCCGCAGCATCTGTTTCTGCAAAGCGAACGGTTCGAGTATAGTAAAATGGCATCATTTTTTTCCTTTAATCCGACTTCATCAGAGACTGCAAAAGCTTCTCAAAAACTTCTACGGCAAGCCTTTCTGGATTATCGCGAATGAAAATCTTATAATTCGGATTAGAGTTAATTTCTATTAACCATAACTTTCCAGACTTGTCCACCGCAATATCAAATCCTCCATAGTCAATCGGTAATCGCTCAAAGATAGGTTGAATAAACTCTTCTAGTTTGCTTATCGTATCTTCATCCGTCACGTGAATGGCTTGCGCGCCATCCCAATGGAGAGGACTCAAATTCCCTGTAAAGGTTGCATTTTGGATGTTTTTTTCGTAGAGCAAAACCAAAGATTTATTCAGAAAAATAGCCCGATATTCCCTCTCAATTTCAATCACCTCTTGGGCTAAGGCCATATAGTCATAATCTTTGTCATGCAGATTAAAAATAGTCTGTAAGGACTCTTCAATCTGAGCTGTTTTATCACAGAGAAATATATTTTCTCCCCCCGATCCAGTATTTTTCTTGACAATTACCGGTAAGCTAAACGTCTCTTCAATTGCCGCAACTATTTCTGGAATACTCTTATGGATAGCATAGTTTTCGTAAGTAGAAACATAGGGATCGACATAGGCAACAGTTTTCGGCATTAATACCCGATCTTTGAGCAAATGATAAGTATAGTCTTTATCTTTTACCACTTTTAGGATAGCCCCAGTTAAAATCGGAGTAAATCCATTAACAAACAAATAGGGCTTATCGAGATTAACTTGGATTACATTTTCGTTAGGATGAACGATCTCATAATCCAGGTTTAAGGAGTTACAAGCTTCCAATAAAAGACGAATATTGGTAAACATTAGGAGTGTTTAAAGAGTGAATTTGAAGCGGTAGAGAACAATCTGGATAATCTGAGACGGTCTAGATCTCCCTTCATCTCTGAATACCGCAATTGATGATAGCACAAGGTATAGATTTTGCCAAGATATAGCTAAGAAACAGGCGATCGCGAACTGCACACTACTTCAAGAGAACACATCAAAACTCACCTGACTTATTGCAAATAATTCACACTCTAATTTAGTTCTGATTTCCCTGAGCCACACAAGTAATGTTATAATGTCCTCTTTGATTTGCCGTAGATTCAGCCTTGTTCCAACTCATGACCCAAACTTCAGATTTTCTCAGTGTTCTCAACCCTTCGCAACGAAAGGCGGTGGAGCATCTGTGCGGCCCGATGTTGGTGGTTGCAGGTGCAGGTTCCGGAAAGACTCGTGCCCTTACCTATCGGATTGCTAATCTGATTCTACAGCATCGGGTGAATCCAGAACAGATTCTGGCGGTCACGTTTACGAATAAGGCGGCGCGGGAAATGAAGGAGCGCATTGAGAGCTTGTTTGCCCAGCAGTTAGCTCCGAGTTCTACGGGTCGAGATTGGGATGATTTGGGGGGTGCCGAACAGATGCGGTTGCGATCGCGCATCTATCAAGATTATATTAAGCCCCTATGGGTGGGGACATTTCACGCTTCCTGCGCTCGAATTTTACGCTACGACATCAATAAATATCAGGATGAAGCAGGTAGAAGGTGGGATAAACAGTTCTCTATCTTTGATGAATCGGATGTGCAAGGACTGGTGAAAGAAATTGTTACCAAAGACTTAAATCTAGATGACAAAAAGTTTAATCATAAATCCGTTCGTTACGCCATTAGCAATGCCAAAAATCAGGGATTATCGCCCCAAGATTTTCAGCGAGAACAACCGAATTATCGGGGACGGGTAATTTCCGAAGTTTATGAACTCTATCAAAAGCGGTTAGCTGAAAATAATGCCCTCGATTTTGATGACTTAATTTTAGTCCCGGTGAACTTGCTACGAAAAAATGAGCAAGTATTAGCCTATTGGCATAACCGCTTTCATCATATCTTAGTCGATGAATATCAAGATACAAACCGCACCCAATATGATTTAATTCGTTTGTTAGCCACGGGAGGAGTCCAAAGCCGTGACTACAAAGATTGGCAAAGTCGCTCCATTTTTGTCGTTGGAGATGCCGATCAATCGATTTATAGCTTCCGCATGGCTGACTTTACCATTTTGATGGATTTTCAACAAGATTTTGGCGATGGTTTATCAGACCAGAAAAGCGAGACCATGATTAAATTAGAAGAAAACTATCGCTCGCGAGAAAATATTCTACAAGCAGCGAATGAGTTGATTCAAAATAATAAAGAGCGAATTGATAAGGTATTACGCCCCACTCGTGATTCTGGAGTGCCAATTACTTGTTACCAAGCCGATAATGAAATCGACGAGGCGGAATTTGCGATCCGTCAGATGCGTCAACTGGAACAAAAGTATCCGGATATCAATTGGGGCAGCTTTTCCATTTTGTATCGTACCAATGCCCAGTCTCGTGCCTTTGAGGAAGTATTGGTAAGACAAAATATTAAATATCGGATGGTTGGGGGATTAAAGTTTTACGATCGCAAGGAAATCAAAGATGCCATTTGTTATCTCAGGTTATTGATTAATCCGGCTGATACTGTCAGTTTATTACGCATCATTAATGTTCCTCGTCGTGGCATTGGCAAATCCACCTTAGATCGGCTGCTAGGTGCATCCTCAGAACTGGGGATTCCCCTATGGGAAATCATCAGTGATGAAACTTCCGTGCGTACCTTAGCCGGACGCTCAACTAAAGCAGTGATGGGCTTTTATAAGCTGATTACTCGTTGGCAAGAACGTCTCGAAACTGAAAAAGCCTCTACCATTGCCCAAGGAATTTTAACCGACTCTGAATATCTCAAAGATTTAAAATATCAAGGAACTGACGAATCCGAAAACCGCTTACAAAACTTGCAAGAGTTATTTAGTGCCATTATCCAATATGAGGAAGAAACTGGCGATACCCATTTATCCAGTTATCTCAATTATGCCCCCTTACAATCGGAGTTAGATAACCTGGAAGAAGGGGAAAATGCTGTTACCTTGATGACCCTTCATGCAGCGAAAGGTTTAGAATTTCCAATCGTATTTTTAGTGGGATTAGAAGAGGGTTTATTTCCTAATTTCCGCAGTATGGATGACCCCGCAGCCTTGGAAGAAGAGCGGCGCTTATGTTATGTAGGAATTACCCGCGCTCAGGAACAATTGTTTTTAACCCATGCCCAAGAAAGACGGTTATGGGGAAACCGGGAACCGGCAACTGCATCTCAATTTTTAGCTGAATTACCCCGCGAGTTATTAAAGGGGACTACCCAATATCAAGCAAGAGTGACTTCCCCAAGTCCCGCCCCTCAAAAAACAGTGAAAAAGCCGGTTAAGAAATCCGAAGCTAAGGTGGGAACGAAGGCTAAAATCCCTAAAGGAAAAAACAAGGGTTGGCAAGTTGGCGATCGCGTCCTTCACCGCAGTTTTGGAGTCGGACAAGTTACCCATGTTTTTGGCAAGGGAGAACAGCAATCTGTAGCGGTTCAATTTACAGGTTTAGGGCGCAAAATTCTGAATCCAAAAGTTGTTCCTTTGCAAAAGTTATAAGTTCTTGTCGTTAGGTTAGAATCGAATCAGAAAAACTTCAACATAGGAGTCCTGTTGCTCTATACTTGCCATACGCTAGGAAAATCAGGAAGTGGGAGCAACAAACTAAGAATTTTTGCTTATTGCCTAGCCCGTAGCCCTATATTGACGCATTGCAGGGATAGACTTCAGAATAGAGAAAGTCTTCAAGTAGGAACGAAAGATGGCTGATTCAATTATTGAGTTACTTGATGAATTACCGTCGGATAACCTGACGGTAAAGATGCTCAACGCTCTGGATTTTGTTGTCCCTGGAGAGTGGGAGAATGTGGTGGGTTGCGATCGCACGATTGAAGTCGTAACCGGGGAAACAGACGGCGATCGCATCCGGGACATCCGCAATCGAGCGATCGAGCTGTACAATGATACCAATACTGGCTATCAAGGAGCTATTTGGTTGTACAAAACCATCGATAATGCAGATAAAGCACTCGGTGCGGCTGCTATGGCGAATAAAGTAGGCGAAAAAATTGGCTTATTAGGATTTTTAAATCGATTAACTCCCAAAGCTGATACTACTCAATCGGTAGATTTATGCTTAAAATTAGTCACAGAATTGATTGCTTACAGCAAGCTGAATGGACTTCCTGTTCTCAATCCAGGTGAATTTGTTGCCGAATTGACCGAGCATTATCACGGAGCCTCCCTAATGCGGATGGCGGCATTAGTCTCCGTCGATGGTTTACTCCCTTTGGGGCCAAATTTCTTACAAAAAGTTCACTCAACCTTAGATGGTGGCAGTGCATTGGAAGGGAATCCGGTTTTTGGAACCATTGCTAACTTCATTCCTGGTGATGACAAATTAGGGTTTATTAGCGAGACATTTGGTGCGGTTGAAGGATGGATGGGCAATTTAGTCGGTTCCGTCGGCTTAACCCCTGAAAGCGTTTTTGACCACATCGGAGGATTTATTGATTTCTCTGATGATGCGTTAGATTTAGTGGGGGCTTTTCTTGACCAATCGACAGACTATTATCGCCATACCGGAATTCAAACTGTTGCTCATAAATTATTCCTGCAAGCGGCTGAAGACGTTTAGATTTACCCAATTTTGACTGATAATTGTGGTTGGGTTATTGCTAACCCAACTTAACTTAAATAAACTCTCCATGGAAATTCTATCTGTCAGTCTGAAAAATTTTAAGTCCCACGCCGATCTCTATTTAGAGTTTGAAGTGGGAAGTAATGCGATTTGCGGGGAGAATGGTGCAGGGAAAACATCGATTTTGGAAGCTATTGCTTGGGTGCTATTTAACTCTTGTCAATATCAGCGAGAAGAGTTGATTCGCAAAGGAGCTAAAAGTGCCCAAGCCACAGTACACTTCATTTCTAATCGCGATGGCAGAACCTATCAAGTGAAACGCTGTACCCGTCGCGGATATGAGCTTTACGATCCACAGATTAACTGTAAGCTCGATCCGACTAAAGTGAATGATGTGCTGCTCTGGTTACAGGAACATTTGGGCGTTCCGAAAGATACAGATTTAGCAAAACTCTTTTCAGAAGCAATTGGGATTCCCCAAGGAACGTTTACCAGTGATTTTCTCAAAAATCCAGGAGAGCGAAAAACTGTATTTGATCCTATTTTACGAGTTGAAGAGTACAAAAAGGCTTATCAAGCTTCGCGGGATTTAGAACAATTTGCACAGGATGAAGTTACAACCTGCGAACAGCATTTAGAGCGATTCGATCTGCAATTGGAAGATTGGCAAACACTCCAAGATCGCCATCAAGAGATCAATGAATTGCTAGAACAAGGGGACGCAGAGAAAGAGACAGTTATTGAGCGACTGAAAACTCTAGAGCAACAACAACGCGAGTTTAAGCAACATCAGCAACAGGTGGAACACTGTACACGAGATCTCCAACAGTTAGAGGCAGAGTATCAAGGGATCAATCAAGATTGCTATCATCGAGAAAAAGCTTATCAGCAAGCCCAAGAGAGTGCCCAAAAATGTGAGGAAAATCAAGCCAGTTATCATGCGTATGAACAAGCAGAAGCTCAGTTAAAGGAACGGGTAAAAATGCAGAAAATGCAACAGAAACTGTTGCGAGAAAAAGAGAAACAAGGACAAGATTTGTACAAAGTCCAGCATCAGTTAACGAAAGTGGAGATGCAACGGGAGAGTTGTCAGGTTGCCGAACGGAAAATTGAAGAGTTAGTGGCTGCGGTAGAAGAGCAAAGTCGATTAGAAGAGAAACGGGAAAACCTGAAAACTCAACTGCAAGCGATACGGGATTGGAGGCGGGAGCAGGAAGGCACGGAGCAGCAGTTATATGAGTGTTTAGAGCGGTTAAATGAGGTGAAACAGGAAGGCAATCGCCTAGAAGCCTTAGAGCCTTCTGTGGCTCAAATTCCGCAGTTAGAGGGACAGTTGCAAAAGTATCAAGCTCAACTCAGTAGGGTGGCGGCTGCCGAGCAGTTTGCTCAGGAAATTGAGACGTTAATCGATTTAGGGGAACAACAACAATCGTATTATCAGCAACTTCAGCCCATTTTACCCTCCCTAGATCCAGACGTGCAAACCGTGATTGATGCGGGGAAACATTGCCAGGATCAGAGTTTAGAGCGACTTCATCAGATGAGTGCTGACTTACAGCAACAGGTGAACGAGCAGGAATTAACGGCAACATGCGAGCAGTTAAGATCGCAATTGGAACTGGCGTATCAATGTCGGGCGGAAGTTAAAAATTTATCCGATAAGCGCAAACAGGAAGAGGAATTGAAGCAGGAAGGGCAGGAACTGCGATCGCGCTTAATCGCCTTAGAGGGTAAAATTGACGGAGAAGAAGCGTTGAATTTAGAGTCGCATGAAATTGGCGATCGCCTGCAAGAGCTTGCCAACCCTAGAGCGCAACGTCATATTCTCGAACAACAACTTGCTCGTTCCCCCAATTTTGAACAGCAATGGCAGAAATTGACAGAGGAAAAACGAGAGATTCAGCACGCTATTGATGGACTCAATGAGAAACTGGCTAATTTTGAAACCCTTGAAGCAGAGATCGCCCAAGTAGAACAGCTCAAACAAGAGCATTCTGCTGGCTATTTGCTCTATCTTCAATCGCATAAAGAAGCGCAAACCCTAGAAGAGCGACAACAGAAACTGGCGGAAACTAGGGCAAAGTTGGAAGAACTGGAAATCGCTAAACAGAAACAACAAACTGAGCTGGATCGGCTTAATTCTACCTACAGTTTAGCAGAAATTCAACCAGTCGAGCAAGAGCTAAAAAACATGAATAATCGCTTGGCACAACTAGAAGCAACTCTTTCATTCCAGCGCAAAGAATTAACCGAAATTTGTCAATCCTTAGTGAAAAAAGGAGAAATTGCTAAGAAGCGAGAGCAAACCGTAGTCGAATTGCAAAGAGCCAAACGAAACGGGCAATTTATTAAAGATGCTCGATTTTTCTTTAATCAAGCTTCACCCCGGATCACGAAATTCTATTTAGCCGAGATTTCCCAAGAAGCAGATTCAATTTTTCGGGAACTGATGAACCGGCAAAATGTAGCACTGGAATGGACCGAAGATTATGATATTGTGGTGCAAGAAGATGGCTATAAGCGCAACTTTAAGAGCTTATCAGGAGGGGAGCAAATGTGTGCAGCTCTGGCGGTGAGATTGGCTATTTTGCGGACGTTATCGGATTTGGATATTGCCTTTTTTGATGAACCGACGACGAACATGGATCGCCCACGCCGGCAACAGTTAGCGGAGGCTATTGGCAATCTCAAATCGTTCCGGCAATTGTTTGTGATTAGCCACGATGATACGTTTGAAAATATGTCGAATTTAATCCATATTCAGCGACCTTGAAATAGGGAATAGGGGGTTCTGATACAGGTATCACCTCTTATCTGGGAGATCTCTTCTCTGGGATTTGAGGTTGTTGGATAATGGGGCAAATAATGGGGGCTGCTGATGAATCGACTTGGGGAGAGGTTTGGACTAAATCGAGTAATTCTTGTTTTAACTGTTTTAATTCGGTAATGCGGCGATCAAT
Source organism: Cyanobacteria bacterium UBA2566 (assembly GCA_002340255.1). Lineage (GTDB taxonomy): Bacteria > Cyanobacteriota > Cyanobacteriia > Cyanobacteriales > Desertifilaceae > Roseofilum. The sequence continues at coordinate 3,864 of DDLS01000031.1, read as the reverse complement.
CTCGGTAACTTTAACCTTAATATTGTGGCGTACTTGCTCGCAGGGAAGTTCACCTTGGTCGTGAATCTGTAAAATCTGCTTAATTTCTTGGAGACTAAAGCCTAAATGTTGCGATCGCCGGATAAATGCCAACCGAGATAGAACCTGGGGCGAAAATAGGCGAAATCCGCCTTCTGTGCGATCGACTGCTGCAATCAATCCCAACTGTTCATAATAGCGAATTGTCTTGATCGGAACCCCGCTTTGGGCTTTCACTTGTCCAATCAACAAGCGTTCAGATTGGGATGACAACATTGTTGAGCAAACCTCCAGGCATTACCTTTTGCCTTAGCTATAGCGTAGAGTATAGGGTAAAACCCAGAAGATGCAACGTTATACTTCCTTGCTCCTTTGGTGAGGAGGTCACTCATAGGCTAATATGGTGAGTACACAAGATTTGAGATTTTTTTTCCAATCTTTGATAGAAGTACCGAGAATCACCCATGCTTATCGAGTTTAGTGTTGGCAACTACAGATCTTTTAAAGAACCTGTCACGTTCAGTATGGTTGCGGCTAATCTCGTCTCTAAAAACAAACCAATTAATGAAGACAATAGTTTTAGTGTCGATCAAAATCTAAAACTGCTTAAGAGTTCAGCAATATATGGAGCTAACGCTAGTGGTAAAAGTAATCTGGTAAAAGCGTTAGGTTTTATGAAGTGGTTTATCATCAATTCATCAAAAGAAACTCAGAGTACTGAAAAAATAAAGGTAGAGCCGTTTAGACTCAGCACGGAAACGAAAACACAGCCATCATTGTTTGAGTTGGTTTTCATTATGGACAAAACTACATACAGATATGGCTTTGAGGTTACTCAAGATAAAGTAATATCTGAATGGTTGTATTATGTTCCTAGTGTTAAAGAAACAAAACTGTTTGTTCGCGATTTAGAAAAAATAGAACAATCTAAAAAATATCAAGTACAAAGTCTAAAAAAGTTAACTCGAACCAATGCCTTGTATCTTTCTGTTTGCTCTCAATTCAATGTTGATTTGGCAGAAAAAATACTAGAATGGTTAAGTAAAAAAATAAACCTTGTCTCTGGATTGAATGACACAGAGGACATGAGATATACATTAAGCTGCTTAGAAAATAAGGAAATGAGTGATGATATTGAAGGATTGATTAAAAGACTCGACTTGGGGATACATGCTATCAAAATAAAACCCAGAGATATTTTAGTAGATGAGGAACAAAAAAGTGTAAAGCAGCTACTACTGAGAAGTATTATAGAGGATATTATAGAAACAGATAATGCGAAAGGAAAACGAAGAGTCTATGTCGGTACTGAGCACCCAATCTTTGATCAGAATGGCAATATTACATCTATCGAAGAATTCAATTTGAACCATCATGAATCTGAAGGTACACAGAAGTTATTTGCTCTAGCTGGAAGGTTAATTATGGCTCTGAAGGAGAGTCAAGTGTTGATTATTGATGAATTTGATGCTAGGTTACACCCCCTGATTAGCTTGGGGATTTTTGAACTGTTTAACTCAAAAGATAATAACCCAAATAATGCTCAACTTATATTTATCACCCATGATACTCACTTGTTGAGCTATAAAAAATTCCGCAGAGACCAAATTTGGTTTACAGAAAAGAATAGATATGGAGCTACGGATTTATATTCTCTGGCAGAATATAAAGTCCGGAATGATGCTGGGTTTGAAAGTGACTATATTAAAGGAAGATATGGTGCAATCCCCTATCTTGGCGATCTAAGTTATGTCATGAACTCTAATGACTAAAAAAAGAAAGTCCCGCAGCCCTAAATATGAGAGGAAACAGGATACCAGAAAACTTAAACAAAGATTTCTAATCGTTTGTGAAGGAACAAAAACAGAACCTAACTATTTTAGAAGCTTTCGTGTGCCTAAAGATGTGGTTAAAGTAAAAGGTTTGGGACGAAATCTTAGTCAATTGGTTGATTATGCAAGTCAATTAAATGATGAAGATGGGGATTACGATCGAGTTTGGTGTGTATTCGATCGGGATTCTTGGACATTACAAGATTTTAATTCTGCCCTATCTAGCGCTAAAAATAAAGGTTTTGAAATTGCCTACTCTAACCCAAAGTTTGAATTATGGTATCTCTTGCATTTTGATTATTGCGATAGTGCGATACCTCCAGAAAAATATGATTCTAAACTATCTTCATATATGGGTAAAGCATATGAAAAAAACAATAAGAATATGTATGAACTTTTGCGTGATAGACAGAAGAAAGCGATTGAACGGGCTGAACAACTTTTGGAACAGTACGATCCTGTAAATCCAGCTAAAGATAATCCATCAACAACTGTACATCAATTGGTGAAAGCGCTCAATAAGTTTATTTGATTATACTGTTGAGTCAGGAAATGCTGTATTTTAATGTTTAATTGAAACACCAGATTCAGGAAATTGGCGCTTTAGGGCAGGAAAAATAGGACAGACGGGTTGAGATTGAAGCGTCATCTGGCGATTGACATTGAACTTACTCCATGTAAACGGCGCTTTGTTTGCAGCAGACATCCATAAGAGGCGTTTAGCGCGAGTCATGGCTACATAGAGTAAGCGATATTCTTCAGCGGTTTTTAACTGTTCCGCTTCTTCCCAAGCTTCATTTCCTTCTGGAATTGGATCGCCGTGTAAATAAGCGCGAATTTGGGCACGAGCGACTTCGGCTAAACTAAAGTCTCCTAGAAATCGGGTTTGGGGAGGAGTCCAGAAACTCCCAGGAATCATATTTTTATGTAAAAAGGGCAAAAAGACATAATCCCAGTCCAATCCCTTGGCTTTGTGCATGGTAATAATGGTAAGCTGGCCTAGCCGCATATAAGGGGAATCATCGGCAGTATCTACTTGAACTGGCTCAAATCGTTCTGATTGCACAATTTCAGTTAGAACTCTCAACAGAGCCGAGAGGGACGAGTCACCTAGGGTTTGCTGGGTGACTCGTTCTGCTAATTTATCAGCCGTAGCGAGTTCGTTTTGCGTATAGCGTAGGGCAAGACCGAGAAAGGGAATGAGTTGGTAAGGGGGGAGATCTAATCTGGCTCGCAGGAGGGCGCGACAGTAACGCCGGGCACTTTTGCTGGTTTCGCTTCCAGGAGAGTCGAGAGGACCGGGGTAGAGGAAGACTTCGGGTAAGCTGGCGAGGGCGTTGAGGTCTTGGGGCGGAATGAGGCGGCGGTTGGCGAGGACGGTGAGAGCTGCTTTGAGAGTGTCGGGAGAATGGGGACGTTCGAGGAAGTTAAGTAGGTTGAGTATTTCGGCGGGAACGTGGGAGTGGCGATCGCTTTCTGCGACTTCAAATAGGTTAATTTCGGTTCCGTATTTCTCCCGCAGTTGATGGGCAACAAATCGCCCTTGATCGTTGGTGCGTACTAGGACGGCGGCACTGCGATAGGGGTCTTGGGTAAATAGGGTTTTAATGCGATCGCCGATCCATTCTACACTTTGGAAGACATCACGGGGAGTATAGAGTTCTAAACCTTTGCCTTCAGGGGCTGGGTTCGCGTCCGGTTGGGGGTCTTCCGGAGGCACGGGTTGAATCCGTTGTAGGCTGAAGGGTAAGGGGGCGGGTTGATTTTGCTGTTGAATATGCTGGTTTACCCATTGGAGCATAAAATTAGCTGCTTGGAGAATAATGGGACTAGAGCGCCCGGCACAGTCAAGGGAGATCAGTTGGTTTTGGTTTCGCAGGCGATCGCAAAATTGGCGAAAATAAATGGGGTCGGCTGGGGTAAAGGTGGAGTTAATGGCTTGGTTGGGATCTCCCACTCGGATCAGGTTGATGGTGGGTTTATTGGCACTTTCGCTAGCAGTAGGGGCGGGTTT
>DDLS01000107.1 GCA_002340255.1 Cyanobacteria bacterium UBA2566 | reverse complement strand
CCAGAAGTGTTGAATGTTGACATAAAACTTTACATTCAACTGAAGAAAAGTCCCTAGTGAACTAAATCAGGGTTTCTGGAAGTAGATCGTAGCTCCAATGAATAATTGAGCAGCGCCGACTAAGTTCGACTTGCAAATAACGGAATTGATCCAACAAGGTTTGACCATAGAATTGAGAAACTTCCATTAACTGCAAGATTAAGTAAGCAATCAACACCATCCGAATCTGTAAGGTCACTCCATTCACATTTTTAGTAATCAGTTTTCCTAGCTTTAAATGCATTTTTAAGAACTTCCAAAAGACTTCAATTTCCCAACGCTTTCGATAGATTTCACTGATTTCTTCGTTGCTCATTTCCATTAAGTTAGTCGCCAGACGATATTCAGTTCTTTCTTCTAAGTCGCAGAACCATACTACTCGATATTTTTGGTGTTCAAACTGAGTTTTCATATTATTTTTGATCCGCACTATAAATTTTGTCTGAGTTTCACTCATTTCTTCGATAAATGACCAACTAGCAAAGCCTCTATCCATTACTCCAACTTCATTTTAGCCAATCATAACTCCAGAACGTATCCCATAGCTTATCGACCTTTGACTTGAGTTCCCCTGTTATCATTTTTTACCACTTTTCAAACTCAGATTCATAAAAATTAAGCGATCGCCTATTCCCCATTCCCTATTCCCCATTCCCTATTCCCCATTCCCCGCTAACTGTTAACCCATCCAAAATAAACTCGAAAAGATACAAGCCGATAGAAGTCCCGTCGCATCGGCAAGAAGTCCTGCGGCAAGAGCGTGGCGAATGCGGGTAATGCCAACTGCCCCAAAATATACGGCAAGAACATAAAACGTGGTGTCCGTACTGCCCATCATGGTAGAAGCAACAAAGGCACTATAGGAATCCGGCGATCGCTCAACTAACTCGCTCATAATTCCAAAAGCTCCACCACCAGAAAGGGGGCGCAGGAGTGCCATCGGTAAGACTTCCGCTGGCATTCCGATTAAATTTGTTATGGGACTGAGTAAGTTAGAGACGGCTTCCATTGCACCAGAAGCGCGAAACATCCCAATAGCAACCAGAATGGCAACTAAAAAGGGAATAATCCGAATGGCAATATCAAAACCCTGTTTGGCTCCTTCGGTGACGGCTTCATAAACTTTTACCCCTCGCCCGACTCCGTAAGTAATAATGAGGAGGATCAAGATCGGCATTAGCCAATGAGAAATGAAATCTTGGTTAAAGAAATCCCCTAGGGTGTCGCTGCGAATCACCCCATAGATAATAGTCCCACTAAACCCAAGGATAAATAACCAAGCAATCATTTGAGACGCTCTACCTGTGGGATAGAGCAGGTGAGAATAATCAGCTTCTTCAACTTCTTCCACTCGATTATCGCTGCTTTCTATCTCTAATTCCTCTGGGGACGGCTCTGTGAGAGACTCAACCTCCTGGAAGCTAGAATCTTTTCTACCCAACCAAGACGCAACCGAAATTCCGACAACGGTAGAACAAAGGGTGGCTAATAACGTAGGCAGGAAAATCGCCGCCGGATTACTACTATTGGCGGCTACTCTGACTCCAATGACTCCCAAGGGAAACAACACAACGCTAGAGGTATTAATTGCCAGAAACAAGCACATGGCGTTCGTAGCAGTCCCTTTGAGGGGATTAAGCTTATTGAGTTCAACCATTGCTTTGATGCCAAAGGGAGTTGCTGCATTTCCCAATCCGAGCATATTAGCAGAAATATTGAGGATCATTGCCCCCATGGCTGGATGGGTGGGGGGGACATCCGGAAACAGCTTAACCATCAAGGGTTTAAGGATATTCGCCAGAGTGTACATGAGTCCTCCGGCTTCGAGTACCCGTACTAAACCGAGCCAAAGTGCCATTACGCCAATTAAATCAATTGCTAGATTAACTGCGGTTTTGGCGGAGTCCAAACTGGCTTGAGTCACCTCTTCCATTTTGCCTGTATAACCAGCAAAGAGAATGGCGACAGCCATGAAGCCGACAAAAACAATATTTATGGCACTGGGTTTTCCTGAAGGTTGATCTGCTTGAGACATTTAAAGAGGGATATCGGGTTGAGTGTTTATAGCGTCGATGACTTCCTTCAGTTCCTTTCCCGCTTGAGCATCACCTGGGCGATGACGATACCTATAATGGCTAAAAACGCCATAAAGTAAAACGCATAATTATATGTGCCAAATAGATCTCGAATGCGGCCGGTCACTAAGGTTCCAATCAAAGCACCAACACCATAGGCTGTGAACACAATACCGTAGTTTTGAGCATATTGATCGGGGTTAAAAAAGCGCAATGTAATCGTTGGAGCCATTGCCAGCCAGCCCCCAAGACAGAACCAAAACAGGCAGAAGGCAATTAGATAAGTCGCCACTTGTCCCGTTTGAGCATTCACCATTAACAGACAACCGATTAAGATCAGCACATAGGACAAAATGGCAATGTAGTGAGGCTTAAAGCGATCGCTCAACCAACCAAAAAACGGACGACTTGCCCCATTGAAGAGTGCAAATAAGGCAACACTGCTTGCCGCGACAGTCGGATTAATCTCAATGATTTCCTGTCCAACTGGGCTGGAAATACCGATCGCACTCAAACCGACGATAGTTCCAATCGCGTAACAAATCCACAGTCCATAAAACGATCGACTCTTGAGCAAGTTCCCAGAATAGGTTGAGACAACGCTCGATTGGGACGCAACGATATGTTGCTGAGGATGCCAGTCCTTAGGAGGTAACTTCAAAGTGAAGGCAATGGCGAAAATGATGGCTGTAAAGGCGATACCGAGAATGCGTAACGTGGGTCGAACCGTATAGGCATCGATTAAGGAGTTGGCTAAGGGAGCGGTGATCAGGGGCGAAAGTCCAAATCCGACGATGGTTAACCCCAAAGCTAACCCTTTTTTATCAGGAAACCAGCGAGAGACCACAACCATAGGGACACCATAGGCAATACCAATCCCGATTCCAGCAATTACCCCATAGGTGAAGATGAGTAGTCCAATATGAGTCGCAAAGCTGGAAAGAATATAGCCCAAACCCACAGCAAGACCCCCGATCACCGTCATGGCACGCACCCCAATCCGAGTAATATAAAAACCCGCGATCGGCATTGATACGGCAAAGGAAACCAAAACAAATGTGAAGGGCAATAGGCTTTGAGTGGCACTAATTCCCAACTCATTTTCTAAAGGGGTTCTAAAAATACTCCAGGAATATACACTGCCCAAGCACAGCAGGATGATCATCCCGAAAGGAATGAAAAGCCATCTGCCCCGATCTGCGGGTATTCCCAAGATATTGAGTTTTGGCTCATAATTCGTGGTTATATTCATACGCTTTGACTTCTCCAAGGATGAAGAGTTTAAATCAGGTGAGCAAGGAAAGTTAAACAACAAACCTGCTGGTAGATTACACACTTTAGCGATCGCAAATTTTATCGGGGACAGTGTTGAATCTGCTATGAACCAAAATACTCCAAAACGCTGAACGGGACTATTAAAATATCCCAAAATTCTGGGTTCGGTCTATATTAAGGTTCGTTTTCAGTTAAAATGAAAGGTTAATCTAGCTCACCTTAAGGGTCGGGGATAGCTGAGATTGTCTTGTTGCTCTCCTCCACACGTTCTGATTAATGACCTGAAGATTGGCATCTCAGGAACTAAGGCACCCAGCCATTCACCGCTTAAGGTGAGGATATGGAATCTTTTTCTATGAAATCTTTTTCTAGCCATAGTTTACGCTTTCAGCTTACGGTCTTGGTTTTGTTAGCTGTGATCCCCGGTTTATTGGCGATATCCTGGTTAACCAGTTCTATGGCAACAGCATGGATGCGTCAGAGTGCTAAACAAAATAGGGAGATTCGCGCCCAGGAACTCGTCCAGCAACTGGCTACCTATAGTAGTAAAACAGAGGATATTCTCAGTAATATTGCTCAAGTTAAAGATATGGTCAGTATGAACCCAGAGCGTCAGGAACCAATTTTAAGGTTTTTGGTGGCAACCTATGGACTGACTTGGGCACAAACCTTCGATCGCCAAGGCAAAGAGGTGAGCAGTACCTGGGAAAAGACCGGAGAAAATGTAGCCAACAGGTCTTGGTTTCAACAGGCGATCGCCGGTTCAACCTCCATGGAAGCCTTCATTTCCCAAGCCTATAACCAACCTGTTTTGTGTTCGACGGTACCGATATGGGGTCAAATGGAGGCGAGTGCTGCACAAAACTACGCTAACGGAGTTTTGCGAAGCTGTATTAATTTAGTCACCCTTAGTAGCCAACTGCGATCGCTGCGATGGGGAAAAACTGGCTATGCCATGCTCTTAGATCGTCAGGGTTACATTCTTGTACATCCCGATGTTACCCTTCTCTCCCAACCCCAATTTATGTCTTGGGAAAATCATCCAGACATTCAACCCACCCTCACCTCCCCTGGACAGCATTTTGAACGACAAGATCGCGATGGAAATTATTGGTTAGGCTACTCCTTACCCCTGGGTAATGGACTGATTCTCCTGCTACAAGAACAAACCCGTGAACTGCGCCAACCCGAAGAGCAATTTTGGCAAATTTCCGTCTATTTAACCCTAGGAACGCTATTGGTCATTGGTGCAGCCGTGTGGTTCATTGCCACCAGTTTCACTCGTCCCATCACCGATTTAATTGTCGTTTCGACAACCCTTTGTACTGGAGAATTAAAGCAGAGAATTCAGGTCAATAGAGAAGATGAAATTGGGATTTTAGTTGATAGCTTTAATCGCATGGCGGATCAACTTCAAAAGGGTTTTCGTCAACTCGCTCAAGCCAACCAAACTCTAGAAGACAAAGTAACCCGACGGACAAGGGAATTAGAAGCCGCCAATAAAGCCTTATATGCAGCCAATACCACTTTAACCTTTGAATTAGAAAAAGGTCGGCAAATTCAACGCAATTTTTTACCTAAACGAGATGAAGCCAAACCCTTAGTCATTCTTAATCCTCCTAATTGGGAAGTCTTAGCTTGGTTTAAACCTGCCCGTCAAGTTGCTGGCGATTTCTATGATGCTTTTGAATTAGAAGAGGACTACATCGGTTTAGTCATTGCTGATATTTGTGATAAAGGAGTCGGGGCTGCCCTATTTATGCCCTTAATTCAAAGTTTAATCCGAATTTTTTCCGGACAAACCAGCTTAGATGGCTTGGTTTTAACTGGAAAATTCACAGTGGGTGATGCAATCCCTTCCACTGAACACCACAACTTTTATACTGCCGATCGCATTAATGCCCTAAAAGCAGTCGAGTTAACCAACCACTATTTAGCCAAAAACCATGGAAACTTAGGAATGTTTGCCACGTTATTTTTTGGTATATTAGACCGGAAAACAGGTAACTTAGTATATATCAATGCTGGACACTTACCCCTATTTATTCTCAAGTCTAGAGGTGGAGTAAAAGAATCTCTACCCCCTACAGGACCAGCCGTAGGAATTCAGATGGGAGCAGACTATAAAAGTCACCAGGTTACCTTAGATCCAGGAGATCTCTTATTAGGATACACTGACGGCATCACCGATGCGCGATCGCCTCAAGGTAAGTCCTTTTCCCTAGAAAGCTTACTCTCGATATTGGAACAACCCGCAACATCTGCTACTGTCTTGCTAGAGCGGATTATCCATCGGATCGACTCCCATCGCAATCAAACGGATCAATTTGACGATATGACCCTATTAGTGGTGAGGCGATCCGTTCTCCCTGCTCCCTCGGAAAACCAGGAACCCTCAGTTGCTTCTGTTTCTCCCCATTAATCCTTAAACGGCGACCAACACCCCATGGACATTAACATTCACAGTGAAGATTTAGTAACGATTATAGAAGTCAAAGGCAGCATTGACGGACAAACTGCCTCTACCTTACAAGAGCAGATTCTACCCGCGATCGAATCAGCCCCCAAAATTTTGCTCAATATGACAGAAGTTTCTTTTATGTCCAGTGCGGGACTAAGAACCTTATTAGTCTTACATCGCAAAGCTGCCGAAAAAAACATAGATGAGCAAAAAATACAAATTATATTAGTCGGATTATCGGAAGAAATTCGTGACACCATGTCCATTACTGGATTCCTCGACTTTTTCACCCTTTGTGAAACCATAGATGAAGCTCGTAGCCTGTCTTGAATCACGATCTTTTACCAATCTTCTCTGGGGTAACTTATAACAATGGAACGTATTGACATTCATCCCACCCGTACCTATAAAACTTTTAAATTGCGCCGAGGAAAACCCTTTCCTTTTGGGGCAACCTTAAAGCCAGGAGGAGTGAATTTTTCCATTTTTTCCAGTCATGCGACTTCCTGTACTCTGGTTCTCTTTACGAAAGGCGATCCCGAACCCTTAGTAGAAATTCCCTTTCCTGAAGAATTTCGGATTGGCAATGTTTACTGCATGATGGTTTTTGACTTGGACTATGAAAATATTGAATATGGCTATCGTATGGATGGTCCCCATGATACCACCGAAGGTCATTGGTTCGATCCGAGCAAAATTTTGATGGACCCCTACGCTAAAGTGATTGGCGGCCGGGATTTTTGGGGTGAGATGCCCAATTTTAAGGATATCTATCAACATCGGGCGCGAATTGTGATTGATGATTTTGATTGGGAAAATGACCGGCCTTTAGAGTTACCGCCAGAAGATTTGGTGATTTATGAAATGCATCTGCGCAGTTTTACCCAGCATCGTTCATCAGGAGTGAAAGAGAAATATCGGGGAACGTTTGCGGGAATGCGGGAAAAAATTGAGTATTTCAAAGCGTTGGGTGTTAATGCAGTAGAGTTAATGCCAATTTTTGAATTTGATGAGTTTGAAAATCATCGATTTAATCCACACACAGGGGAGCGACTCTATAACTATTGGGGATATAGTACGGTCGGTTTTTTTGCGCCGAAAGCGGGTTATGCAGCAACCGGAAAGTTGGGAATGCAGGTTGATGAGTTAAAGGCATTGGTGAAAGAGCTGCATAAAAATGGGATTGAAGTGATTTTAGATGTGGTGTTTAACCATACGGCAGAAGGGAATGAGTTGGGTCAAATGATTTCCTTCCGAGGGATTGATAATAAGGTTTATTATATGTTGACCCCAGAGGGGTATTATTTTAATTTTAGTGGTTGCGGTAATACACTCAATTGTAATCATCCCATTGTGCGCAATATTGTGTTAGATTGTTTGCGCTATTGGGCATCTGAATATCATATTGATGGCTTTCGGTTTGATTTGGCTTCGATTTTAGGGCGCGATCGCGATGGCACTCCCTTAACTAACCCTCCATTATTAGAAGTCTTGGCGTTCGATCCGATTTTGGCCAAATGTAAGTTGATTGCGGAAGCTTGGGATGCAGGTGGATTATATCAAGTGGGGTCATTTCCCTCCTTTGGCCGTTGGGCGGAATGGAATGGTAAATATCGGGATATGTTGCGCCAATTTGTCAAGGGAGATGCAGAGGTTTGGGAGATGTCCCATCGTTTAATGGGGTCTCCCGATCTGTATGCTGAAACGAACCGTCCCCCCACAACCTCGATTAATTTTATTACGGCTCATGATGGGTTTACGTTGATTGATTTATTCTCCTATGAAGAGAAACATAATGAGGCCAATGGGGAAGGGAACCGAGATGGGGCGAATGATAATTTTAGTTGGAACTGCGGTGAGGAAGGGTTGACCGACGATCCGGAAATCAATGAACTCAGACGACGACTGGTGAAAAACGCGATCGCCCTGTTAATCGTGAGTCAAGGTGTACCCATGATCTTAATGGGAGATGAGATGGGACGCACGAAGCAGGGGAATAATAATACTTATTGCCATGATAATGAGCTGAATTGGCTAGACTGGTCTTTATTGGAGACAAATCAAGATATTTTTGAATTCTTCCAGCACTGTATCGCTTTCCGTCATGCTCATCCGGTACTACGACGCAGCACCCATTTCCGACATCAAGATATCGTCGGCAGTGGATACGCTGATATTAGTTGGCATGGAACCCAAGCGTGGAATGTGGACTGGGCTGACTATGCTCGGACGTTAGGCTTTTTGCTCTGTGGTCAACATGCCCAAGATGGACAACGGGAGGACGACTATATTTATGTAGGGATGAATATGCACTGGGAACCTCTGACGTTTGAAATTCCCCAATTGCCGGATGAGAAACAGTGGCATTTATTTGCCGATACAGGATTAACTTCAGTTCAGAAAAGCTGGAAACCGGGTACAGAAATGGTTTTAGAAAACCAGTTTGAACAGGAATTGTGCGATCGCTCTGTCTTAATCCTCGTAGGACGATAAGTATTTCTCTATTATTTCGGGATTAACAGCCGTTGATTCCCTATATTTGGGGTCTGTACCTCCCCACAATATAAAGATATTATGTAGTTAATTGCTCAAAGCTGTAAACTGTGATAAGCATATTTTTCTTCTAGAATCAATATGTAAATTTCCATCAGAAAATACTAAATTTAATAAATTTTTAAGATCTCGATTATAGAACTTCAGACAGGATTTCTGCTCCATGAAATAGTCCAAAACCTTTATGAATAAAGGGTTTCAAACGGTCAGGGATCAAGGGAAATGGACGATTTACTAATTTCAAGGCTAAGTAACACCTCTAAAAAATTGACTATAATACAAATACTCTATTGAGTCACTTAAGGCAAGATCTTGAATTTAAGGAAACCGGAAGATGGCTCAACCCTTTAGTAATCAACTTTGTAAACTTATTTTTCAAAAACCATGAAAACCTCCTTAAATACATCAGAGAATCAACATTCATCTCTGCATATCCATGCCTCAGAGTTTAATATTCCTCTCATTCAACCTATACCCTGCCCGAACTGTGGTTCATCGGCTGAACGCAAGCACTTAGTTAAGTTAGAGCAAACTCAAATTGAATGCCCATCCTGTGATTATTTCCTGCTCACTTGTAGCCGTACTGGACGGGTAAAAGAAGCTTATGCTCCAGGTATTTATTGGGGTAATGGGCGCTAATTACAGCACTTTACGCTAGTAAGAAAAGGAATAGAAAAAAGACAGTAGGGGCTGAATTTCTTTCGCCCCTACTTGTGGTACTCAGGGTTTGGGGATTTGAGAAGGCACGAATGAGGGTCACTTTTTCTGCTAAAGTGACCGCAACGAGGTTAAGATTGAGTCAGTTAGGGATTGCGATCAACTCAAAGTATCCTTTAAGACTCAAAAGAAAAAAATCATGAAATTTATCAACCCCAAAATAGATTATGCCTTCAAAAAAATATTTGGTTCAGAACAAAGCCAACAAATATTAATCAGCTTTCTAAATGCTATCGTTTATGGTGGAGAAAAAATCATACAATCTTTGACGATCAAAAACCCCTATAATCCGGGCCAAGTTCTCAACTTAAAAGACACCTACTTAGATGTAAAAGCCGTTCTCAATGATGGTTCGATCGTAGTCATAGAAATGCAAGTTGCCTCAATGGCAGCATTTGATAAACGAGTCGCTTACAACCTAACCAAAGCTTATGCAAATCAGTTAACAAAAGGAGAATACTACCCCCAACTCAATCCAGCTATAGCAGTAACTATCACCGATTTTATCTTACTGAAAGAAAGTTCAAAAGTTATCAATAAATTTGTGTTTCAAGAAGAAGAGGAGGAGGATCTGAAAATTTTAGAGCAAGAATTGCGATTGATTTTTGTAGAGATCCCCAAATTCAATAAAGGTTTGTCGGAGTTACAGACCTTAACAGATAAATGGATTTATTTCCTCAAAGAAGCGGCATTATTGGAAGAAATACCTGAAAATCTAGGAGAAGTATCGGAGATAGAATTGGCGTTAAATCTAGCCAGTCAAGCGAATATGACCCCCGAAGAATTTGAAATAGTAGATCGGCGGGGGATGCTGCTGCAAGATGAAAGAGGAAGAATTACTTATGCGGAAGAAAAAGGACGAATCAAAGAAGCGATCGCCTTGATTATGCGTTTACTTAAAAAACGTTTTGGAGAAATTCCAGACGAGATCAGTCGCCAAATTGAAAGCTTATCGATTGAAAACTTAGAAGATCTAGGAGAAGAAATTTTAGACTTCAACGGTCTCGAAGATTTAGTGAACTGGCTAAAAGGTCTCTAATTTAAAGTTCCACATTAACACTAAAATAAAATCCATCATCCTGGGCATTATTTCCTCGATCGGGTAGATCGATAATGGGATAGCCATAATCTAAGCGGATATTCCATCCAGGAGCTACTTCCCAGAGTAATCCTACTCCCACACCCATTAAAAAGTTCTCAGAGGCTAAAACATTAGGATTGCCTTGGCTATTCCAAACTTGACCGAGATCGACAAAAGGAGCAACCATTAGAGTGGGTTGACCTTTGGTATCTCGTTGTATGGTAATCCGGTCTTCGATGGAGATTAAAAACCCATTATCTCCAGAACGGGCATTTTGTCGGTATCCTCGAACAGATTGACCGCCACCAATCACATATTGCCGTGAGGGAAGTAAGCTAGTTGTGGCCAGTTGTAGGTCTCCTCGAATGGTGAGTAAATGATGGTCTCCTAACCGTTGCAAGCGCTGTATACTCAGGAGCCAACTAAAAAAACGGCTATCGGGAGTCGAGCCGGGATTCAGAGTTGCGCCAAAGGCATCAATTCCCAGAGAAAATTGCGATCGCACCCCCAAAATTCCGTTTGCATCCCGACGCAAGTATTCCTGACCAAAGCGAATGGCGCTACTGCGGGTTCTTCCGCGATCATCTGGTCCCGATCCAAAGCCAAACGGAACATCTCCTAAAAACGTTTGCCCGCGATGGTGGGAAAATCCGAGGGAGAGGGCGAATTCTTGACGGGGAGAGCGGATCAGCGGTTGGCGATAGTCAAATTCATAGCGTTGGGTTTCGCCGCGAATTCCCAAATCTTGCAGTTGAATATTACTAATTTCATTATTATCGGGTAGAAATTGAATACTCAACGATCCATCCATGGCATTGATGGGGATACGGTAGGCAAACTCATAGCGACTGGTCTTGGCGTTGTTCGTGGTACGGTTATAACCAATGGTGGCGCGATCGCCTAAACCACTCAAATTTTGATATCCGACTCGAAACCCGATCCGCTCCGATCCCACACTTGCAGGTGAATAGTTATCTGCAAATAAATTAACGGTCAGCGGTTTTTTTAAGCTCACCCGCACCGTCAATTTACTCTGACCAATACCCGATCCAGGTTGCAAACTTGCTTCTACACTCTCAAAAAGAGGATCGGTTTTGAGCAGTCTTAATTGATTTTCCAAGGAAGCACTATTTAACGGTACTCCTGCCATTCTGCGAATCCGACTGGTAATATAACTTGGATTTAAACGCCCTGCCCCTTCAACAACAATGTCTTCTAAACGGCCTTCAATGACTTGAATTTCGATAACGCCATTGTCCACCACTTGATCGCCTAAAATTGCCCGACTATTAATATAGCCCCCATTCAAGTAGAGTTCTGTAATTTTATCGGCCGCCTTCCTAAGTTGATCTAAGGTTTGGGACTTACCCTCATAATTGGCAACAATTTCCTTCAGTTGTTCCTGACTGAAAATTGTGCTGCCCGTTACTCGAATTTCGTTCACTTCAATGGGTTGAGTACTTTGGGGAGTCTCCGTATTTTGCGAGAGGGGAGAACATTGGGGAGAATGATCTATCTGTTCAGGAGCAGAGATCGCACCACAAAAGGTAGGATCGTCTAGAGGAGCAATCGGGGAAAAACTCCAAGAGAACGCTTCAGGAGCAGAGATCGCCTCTAGGGGTTCAGGAACAAATTCAAACTCAGGGGAAATGGGGTCAGATCCAATTTCCAATGTATTAGGAGTCCTGGGCGAACTCGCCCAACTCGGAGCCATCAGGAACACTAAGGTACTCACAGATAGACTGGAAATCAATAAGGCACTCCTCACACTACAGACCTCATGAGATAGGGGTTGACGTTTGCGGTAGATTGCAGGCGATTTAGCAGTAATCCTAATAGATTAGGACATTTAGATTTAGGATATTGGCTTAGATCTCGAATTCTGCCCCAGGTCTTGGGGATCTAAGTTAATTCTCCAACAGATAATTAGCCAACTCTACGGGTAGGTACAAGCATTATGGAATGTTATTGGGATCAATGCCTAATTCCCGGAGTTTACCCGCCAGAAGGGTTGCTCGATGCTCTGCTTCCTCCGCTCGTTGTTTCTCCTGCTCGGCTCGCTCTCGTTCTTGCTGTGCCTGCTCTTCTCCAGTGGGTAATAAATTTCCTTCTCTATCCCACCAGCGCAACCAAGGTAGATCGACATTTTGATACCGCCCTTGCCAAATCCCCAATTCTACGCCCATTTCCGGAATGACAAAATGGCCGCGTGAGTTCGGTGAGAGTAATTGATAGCTTCTATTCACTAAATGATACACTTCTACACTGGACTTTTTGACTTCGTAAATTCCATAATAGGCCGGCTTAATGACTTGTTCATACACCCAAAATTTACCGAAAAGAGGAGTCCGATCGCGTTCTTCTGAACCCTTTCCGGAAACGAACTCTAAGGCAATTTGAGGGTGAATCAATTCTTTCCACAGGAAATAGGAGCGACGCATTTGCCTATCTAGAGTGGCTGCTACATTGGCGACATAAAACCAATCGGGAGATTCGGCTCCTTTTTCTGGAGGATGGGTTAAGTGCCAGTAAATTCCACTATCTTGACCAATGCAATAATCACGTTCTGGATGAAGTTGGTCAAGAATTGGACGAATGGATTCCGTCAGTAAGATGCTTTGGGGGTGTTCTTGGAAATTTGTCACGAAGGAGCCATCTTCACAAGGCAGTTGAGTATGATCCGGGAGGAGATCGAAGTAGTCTTCCAAAATCGAGTTATCCTCACCAGGACGTTGAGTGCGATCGGGTAAGGGGGTAAAGCGTTCTGTAGAAGTCATAGCTCAGAGGTGCGGTTTTGTCGATCGCTTCTACCGTAGCGCAAACCTTAGAACTTATGCCAAGAAGAGAGGGTTGAAACCATGATATACTAACCCAAGAATATTGAAGTTTTATGTCGAATCTGGTTCTATTTTGGCATCGACGCGATTTAAGGGTTAGGGATAATTTAGGGTTAAGCTATGCCCAATCCAGAGCGAATCTTTTAGTGGGTTGTTTTTGCTTCGATCCACAAATTTTGCATAGGGATGATATTTCACCAATACGCCTACATTATCTTTTCGGCTGTTTACAAGAGTTACAACAGCACTATCAACACCTTAAGCATCCATTTCTGTTATTGCAAGGTCAACCGGAGCAGGTGATTCCTGATGTTGCTCGGGATTTAGGGGCGATCGCGGTGGTTTGGAATCGGGATGTGGAACCCTATAGTCAACTGCGCGATCGCCGAGTCACTGAAGGCTTAAATGAAAGAGGAATTGAGGTAAAAACAGTTTGGGATCAGCTTTTAGTGGCTCCAGAAGCAATTCACACACAAGCGGGAAATCCCTATACAGTTTATACTCCATTTTGGAAGAACTGGCAAGGACAAAAAAAGCTCGATCCAGTCTCGGATTTACAACCGGGAGAAGGGTTCACTCAAGCCCAGAAAAAAGCCTTAGATCGGGTGGACGTTATTGATTTTCCCAGTTTGAAAGATTGGGGATATTCCGAGCCAGAGAAGTTGGTTATTACACCAGGAGAGCGTGCGGCTCAACGGCAATTGGCAGAATTTGCCGATCGCTCCCTAGAAACCTACGAGCAGCAACGCAATACCCCCAGTATAGACGGCACATCGAAGCTCAGTGCTGCGTTAAAATTGGGAGCGATCGGCATTCGCAGAGTATGGCAAGCGATTCAAGAGGCGATCGGCAAATCTACCAGCGATCGAACCCTTAAAAACATCCAAACTTGGCAACAAGAACTAGCCTGGCGAGAATTTTACCAGCATGTACTCTACCACTTTCCCGAACTCGCTGATGGGCCGTATCGATCGCTATTTAAACACTTTCGGTGGGATAATAACCCCCAACAGTTCCAAGCTTGGTGTGAAGGAAAAACCGGCTATCCCATCGTCGATGCCGCCATGCGTCAACTGAACACAACCGGATGGATGCATAACCGGTGTCGGATGATTGTTGCCAGCTTTTTAACCAAAGATTTAATCATTAATTGGCAATGGGGAGAACGGTATTTTATGCAGCATCTCATTGATGGAGATTTAGCCGCTAATAACGGGGGATGGCAATGGAGTGCATCCAGTGGTATGGATGCCAAACCTTTACGAATTTTTAATCCTGCCAGTCAAGCACAAAAATTCGATCCAGAAGCCAAGTATATCCGCCAATGGTTACCGGAATTAAAGTCGGTTCAAACCAAAGATTTAGTAACGGGGGACATTCCGCCTTTAGTCCGTCAATCTTGCAATTATCCCTTACCCATTGTCAACCACAATCAACAACAACGGGAATTTAAACAACGTTATCAACAAGTAAAAGAAAACTTGTAAATAGCAGCTAGATTCCACCATTCCAAAGATCGTGCATAAAATATATCTGTACCGGATCTAGCTTTCCTTCCTGAACTAAATAATTGAAGAAATAAAGAGTCGCTATGCGGACATCATCTTCACCGGCTTCTTGCTCTGGTGTAATATCATGGTGAGTCATATGAGAAAGCGTGCGGTAATTTTCCTTCACCTTAGACAGATTTTTAATTTTGACTCCCAATTGATATAACTGCATAAACGCCAAAAATTCCACAATTGATTTACGGATTTTTGCTTCCACTTCCCCCGGATTCACAATTTTATTCTTCTCAATTTTACCATTCAGTCCTTCAATGATAAACTCTCGCACTTGACCACTGTAAACTCCGCGATCGTAGGCTAAAACAGCTTCTGAAATCTTGAGTCCATAGCGAGGTTTACGGAATCTAAGAATTCCCGGATCGGTTCGTTTATTAACTATATATCCAACTCGAAACGCAGCCACATTAGCGACTAGATCGAGTTCAGACGCATCCGCTTCTAAAGCCTTATAAATAGTTGGGAATTTTCTGGCGCGAAAATCAAGAACGGCTTGGGCTAGATCGCCACTCCAAGAACTATGTTTAGCTGTCCAAGAAGTCGTGAAATTGAACCAACTGCCCAAACCTGGAAGTTGAATTTGATCGGACAAAGAAGCAATAAAATGGGCAAGATCTGTATTCTGACCGCATAACAATATGGTGGTATCTAAGCGATTATCAATATATTCAACATCGGATAAAATTGCCCAACGAAATAGAGAACTTGTATAAGATTTGCGGGTATAGCGACGCAATTCATTAGCTATCTCATAGGGAGAAGCCTGGGGATATTGGATTTCCAAATGCTCCACAAAAGATAGCATTTGCAGGCGGTTGTATTCCAGAGAAGAGGTTAGAGTATTCATAGATGCAGACGTTGAATGATGGAAACAGATTACACTTGATCGTCCTGATGATGAAGAGAGTTTTCAACTCGACGGATAAATCTTTTCAGTTGGACAATTCTCTTGCGTTTTTTCCGTTGTTGTTCCAAGGGTTCAGACGGTGAGGGGGAAGTTTGGGGATGACTCCAAGATCTTTCCCCAGTATGGATAGCATGACGGCGAGGACGAATGGTTGTGCCATAGCGGTTTGCCCAAACTTGGGTAAATTCTGCACCAATGAGCAAAATTTGCGCAGTAAAGAAGATCCATAATAGTAAAACCACAAATGAGCCAGCAGCTCCATAAAAGGATTTGACGCTACTGTGTCCTAAGTATAAACTAATTCCCCATTTCCCTAGGGTAAAGAGGATAGAGGTTAGGGTAGAACCCACCCAAACATCGGCCCAAGAAACTTTGGCATCGGGCAAGATTTTATAAATGGCTCCAAACAGAAGAGTAACAACAATAAAAGAAACAAAAAGTTCAGTCGATCGCCAAACATTAGCGGGGGTATCCATCCATTGATCGAGCCATTGACTCACGCCAGCTAGAACGGAACTAAAGACGAGGGAGACGAGCAGGAGAAACCCGATCGCGATGATCATTAAAACGGATAGAACTCTAGCCATGAGAAAATTCAGGAAGCCGCGTTCGGGTTTGGGGGTAACGCCCCAAATAATATTGAGGGCGACTTTGAGTTGGGCAAAAACTGTAGTTGCCCCAAAAAACAAAGTAGCGATCGCCACTACAGTAGCCATCAGCCCCGACTGAGGTTGATAGCGTTCCCGAATCAAGGTTTGAATGGATTGAGCCGCTTCTGAACCAATAAACTGTTGCAGTTGAATCGCCAGTTGTTCTTGTGCTGCTTCTTTGCCGATCGCAAAGCTGGCTACGGCGACAGCAATAATCAGCATGGGAGCTAAAGAAAACACCATATAATAGGCTAGGGCTGCTGCCAGGATGGGAACCCGGTCTTGCCGCCATTGCACAAAGGTTTCTTTGAGTAATCTCCAAATTGCGTAGAGTTTCACGGGACTGACGCAGAAAGAACGCGAGTACACTACTATAAAAGCTTATCTGTCCCTATCCGGCTAGTGTTTTAATTGCCCTGATTTTAGGGGAGCTGAGTGTAGAAATTTGTTAAAGTACGGCTGAGGTATGCAGCACAGACTCCAACAATGAGAGCAATAATTAAAAGACCATGGCAATGGGTAAGCTTGTCCCTAATCATCACGGTCTTGATTCTGGGGTTGCAAGCTGTCAAACCAATACAGGCGAACCCCCCAAAAGCGATCGATGAAATTCGAGGCGTTTGGTTAACGAATGTCAGTAGTGCCGTTTTGTATAGTCCTTGGGGCATCGATCGGGCGATCGCCCAACTATCCCAACTCAATTTTAACACGATTTATCCGGTGGTCTGGAACCGAGGCGTAACGTTTTACCCCAGCGATACGGCCAAAGAAACGATTGGTCGCAAGCAAGATTTATTGCTCAATACCATCCGTTTTCGTCAGGATACCCTAGAAGAAATCATTACTCTCGGCCATCAACAGGGAATGCGAGTGATTCCCTGGTTTGAGTATGGGTTTATGGCTCCCAAAAATTCGTTGTTGGCGAAACGCCATCCCAGTTGGTTAGCCCAAAGTCGGGATGGGCAAGCCTTAACTTACCATGGTAAATATGGTTTAGATTGGCTCAATCCTCTGCATCCAGAAGTCCAGCAATTGTTGATCGATCTGATTGTGGAAGTTGTGACCCGTTATGATGTGGATGGCATCCAACTCGATGACCATTTTAGTTTACCGGTGGAGTTAGGATACGATCCTTTTACCCTGTGGCTTTATCAACAGGAACATAACGGAGAGATTCCGCCAGAAAATTATCAAAATGAGGCATGGATGCGTTGGAGAGCCAATAAACTCACTCAAGTGGTTAAGCGGATTCATGACCGGGTCAAAGAAATTAAGCCCGATTGTATTGTGTCCCTATCGCCTAATCCCCGCGCATTTGCGTATCGCAATTATCTACAAGATTGGCAAACTTGGGTCGAGGCGGGTTTAATTGATGAGTTGGTGATCCAAGTGTATCGGAGTGGAATGGACAGTTTTCTGCGAGATTTATCCGATCCGGTAATTCCGAAGTTACAGCAGAAGATTCCAGTGGCGATTGGTATTTCTACTGGAACAGTCAGAACACCTATCCCCTTAAATTTAATTGAACAACAAGTCAATGCAGTGCGCGATCGCGCCTTGGATGGCTTTTCCTTCTTTTATTGGGAAAGTTTGTGGGGATATATTGCCCCAGAATCTCCCCAAGTTCGCCGTCGAGGACTCCAGGAGATGATTGCCAAGACTGAGTAATCTCCCCCATTTCCTATTCCCTATTCCCTACCGCAAAGCGCTATAATTCCCCCATGATTGGATCGGGTTTTGGAATTCAATGGACAATTAATACCTTCATCGGATTTCTACTGAGTCTGTTGCTGATTGAAGTTGGCGAACGACCGGATCTAGGGATCGCAGAAGGATTCATTGGCGGTGCGATCGTTGGCTTGATGCAATTGATAGTGCTTCTACCCCACTTTAAACAGGCGGGTTGGTGGATGGTCATCAGTGCCCTCTGTTGGGGAATTATGGGCTGGAGTGATTTAGGGGCAATGGGTTGGATCGCCCCTAGAACCCTAGATATTTCTGTGCGCTTACTCTATGGTCTTTGGGAAGGAGCTAAAGTGGGGTTTGTTCTGGGTGTGGGTCAATATATACTCCTTTCCCACGAAGTTCCCCAAGCCTGGCGTTGGATTATTGCCAGTATCATTGATTGGGCGATCGCTCTAGGCTGTGGTTGGGCCCTTGGAGGTCTGCTCCGACTTCAATTTCGTCTCTTTCTCGGTGACGTAATCGGTTTAGGATGTGTCTGGTTACTTGTGGGAGGCTTAACCAGTTTTACCCTAACTGTCTTGTTAAATCGCCGCAAGTCTTGAAAGAGGTTTTAAACTTTCTTACAATTAAGAAATATGGATATCTAACATAAGAAAAACTAAGCGATCGCACTCAGAAGAGCAAGGAGTTAATCATGGCACGCGGACAAATGCGCCTCAGAAAACGCTCAATGGCCCCCTCTCAAACTCAGAAGAAAAAGGGCGCTCTCCAAGCCAAATCTAACTCCATGTCACAGAACGGCGAGGATCGGAATATAGCCATAAGCAAAGATTCGCCCCTAGCGCGTAGCGGCAATATTTTGAAACGAATGATTGAGCGAGACCAACAGCAAGGGCAAGGAGAAACCACCCAAGACACTCAACCTAAGACCCCTTTAGCCATACAAGCCAAATTAGAAATTGGCGACCCCCAAGACTCCCAAGAACACCAAGCCGATCATGTAGCTCGCCAAGTCGTGCGTTCAATTGGCCAACCTCAACGCCCTCGTCAGAGTCTGCAACGGCAAGTCGTGAATTTCTGGAACCGACCCAGGGTTCAAAGAGACGGCTCAGGAATCGTCAGTGGAGCCGCTTCACCCGCATTTGAATCGAAACTTCAGAGAGCAAGAGGAGGAGGACAACCCTTACCCCCTAACTTCAGATCTCAGGTAGAACCCGTGATGGGGGCAGACTTTAGTGGAGTCAGAGTCCATACCGATACTCAGTCCAATACCTTAAACCAGACCATTCAAGCCAAAGCCTTCACCACCGGGCAAGATGTATTCTTTAAGCGTGGAGCATACAACCCAGGTAGTCAGGGAGGACAAGAATTAATTGCCCATGAATTAACCCATGTTATGCAGCAGGGAGGAGCAAAGCCACAAACAGCTCAACGCAAACCAGCAAACCGTTCCCAGTCTCCTCAGCAACGACAAACTCGTGTCGGAAGCTCAAGCTCTCCAATTGTGCAACGTTATGCTGATTTTACATCCCAGCTTAACGGACTCGAAGAAGCACCCAAAAATGACGTAGACCCCCATAGTGCAAAACGAAGTGCATTAACAGCATTACAGGGGTATCTGGGAAGTCAAAATGGGGCGATTGTAGTTACGGACGGCGATAGATATGCTTGGGCTAGTGAACAGATAATCGAAGATTCTAATGAAAAACTAGAGGCTGGCGGATCTTTTGTTACGTTACAACAAGGGAATGTGTTCCCGAAGCAAAGTCATTTAAATACGGTCTACAATCAAGAGCTGCCCAATCTTTACGAGCTTCAGCCCATATGGAACCCACGAGAAGAGGCTCAAAACAAGGATCACGTACACTATCGTGCCCAGCAACAGAACCTGGGAAACCCACTACCTTCGCCCAAGGAAGAAAGCGAGGTTCGAGATCTCGCTCCGGCTCCGATTCCTAATCAAAATGGCTCAAATATGGCTCCAATGCCTAATCAAAATGGCTCAAATATGGCTCCAATGCCCGCTCCTATGCCTAATATTTCTCTTCCTAAGCAAGAAGAAATACGCCATGTAGAGCTTAATGAGGACAATATCATCAAGAGTACCCTGGAACTATGGAAAGATTGCCGCAAATCCTCTGGTGCTGTAATGGGATCTCAACTAGAGAGAGAAATACGATATGACACTAGCCCTCCCGATGAAAAACAACAAGAGGACTTGACTCCAAAGATAATCAAAAAGTACAAGTCGGACATGCCAGAATTGATGCTTTCCCAGATCAATTTCGATTTGCTTAAGGCATGGTTCACAACACATCCAAGACCTAATCAGGAACAGGCTAAAAAAATGGTTAAGCGTCTGATACCCCCTTCGAAACCTGAGAACGAAGATCAAAAATCGTATGAGAAGAGGCTGAGGAAATGGAAGAGGAAGCATAGAAAGGAAATCTCGGCTGACGATGTTTATTTTGGGCTAGACGATGAAGAGCAAGACCAATTCAACGAGCATCATGGTCTGGGTAAGTATGCTCTCCCTGATGTAGGAGAGGGCTACGTTATTATATCTGGGCAAAGAGCAACAGGTTTTGACACACACCACAAATATGCAGATAAAGGTAAGGGCTACATCTTCCCTTATCACTGGGGAGGAGTCGTGGCAAAAGATGGTAATGATAGATTAACTTTAGAGGCAGCATCTGAGGGAGACGAACATTCCATAAAAGTGGGTTGGTCATTTGAGCTTTATGGTACAGAAGAGGGTCAATCGTTTCACGAAAAACATGCTGCAACTGGAAGGTATGGTAATATGCATCAAACTCTCCGAGTATACAAGCCAACAGAGAAGAAGAAACCGAACCAGTTAGAAGCTCCAGTAATGGGAGGAGGTGGATTTGCACCTATGGCACCTCTGCCTGGAAATGAGAATAATGGTAATGATAAAGCTCCTCTTCCCCCTCCTATACCTCAATTTGCTCCCATGCCTCCTAATAAAAACGATCTGGAGTAATTGAAGGGGGACTTTGTAAAGTGGATCATATGGGTAAGGGTCGTTAGTATTTTGAATTAAGGCTCATATACCCTTGCCTTTTCGTTGCAGAAAATAGTTATTTTGACTGTGAATGAGTTCATGCAACCTAACCGTGTTAAATCTAGGATTTTAGAGACTCATCAGCGCTTCTCAAAATCCTTGCTGTGGCAGTTTCAACGCGAGTTTTTTAACCAAGAGGGGGTAAAAGCCTGGAATACTGGAAAAGTCCCCCACTATGTCACGAGCAACCCCTTTATCGCTAATGCTTATGGAAAAGTGGTACGGGGTTTTCTGCGTGACTGTGTGCAACATCCTCAAGATCAAATTGATTTTAGTCAACCGGTCTATATTGTAGAGTTAGGGTCTGGATCGGGGCGATTTGCCTATCACTTTCTGAAGCAATTTTTTACGTCCCATTTTAACTCGGCATTGCGAGCAATTCCGGTCAAATATATTATGACGGATTTAGCCGAGCAAAACCTAGAATTCTGGGATACTCACCCTTCATTACACCCGTTTATCGAAAAAGGATTGCTGGATTTTGCGCGATTTGATATTGAAGAGGATGTCACTCTTAGCCTACGGCATTCTGGAGAGGTTTTGTCTTCTGAAACGATCAAAAATCCTCTGATTGTTTTCGCTAATTATTTCTTTGATAGTATTCCTCAAGATCTATTCTCGATCCAAGGGGGGAAACTCTACGAAACGTTGCTGACGGTTACTGCTCCTGAAGCGAATCGGGATCTGACGGATGCTGCTTTACTGGACAATCTGGATATTACTTACGAAGATGCAGAAATTGATGCCGATCGCTATTACGAGAATCCGGCGTTTAACCAAATTTTACAGGATTACCAAACTTATTTAGGGGATACCACGCTCTTATTTCCCTCTGTGGGTTTGCAGGGGATGGAGAATTTGCAGAAACTGAGCCGAGATTGCCTGCTTCTGCTCTCTGGTGATAAAGGTTACGGTAGCGAACAAGAGTTGCAAAAACGACCCAGACCGAAACTCTCTTTTCATCAAGGTTGTTTTTCGCTGATGGTGAACTATCCGGCGATCGCCCGATACACGGAATATGAAGGGGGTATGGCTCTGCTTCCTCATCATAAATCCCGCAGTATTGTGATTGGTGCGTTTCTATTTGCACCAGAGATCGAGTGTTTTCTCGAAACCTCCCATGCCTATCAAACGGCGATCGAAGAATCGAGTCCCGATGACTTTTTTGTCCTCAAAAAGGCGATCGAACCCCATTTTGATAGCCTCACCCTAGAGCAAATTTTGACCTATTTGCGCTTCAGTCATTGGGACACTAAGCTCTTTTTCGGCTGCTTTGATACTCTCATGCAACAAGTTGAAAGTGCCTCCGAGGTCTTACTCGAAGAGCTAACCCGTGCCATTCACCAGATCTGGGAAACCTATTACTTTATTGGCGAACCGGAAGACTTACCCTTTCATTGCGCCATGTTACTGTATAAAATAGGAGCTTACGAGCGGGCGATCGCCTTTCTCCAATATTCCCTCTACTTCTACGGTGAAGATCCAGGCATGTATCATAATCAAGCCCAATGTTACTGCAAACTGCAACAGTGGAATAGGGCATTAGAGGTACTCGATAAAGCCTTGGCACTGCATCCAGAATTTACAGCAGCACAAGAATTAAAACAACAGATAGAAGGCAAAGATTTGAAGGAAGTGTAAAAATTACACCATCTGGACTCAGCAAAATTATAACCTAGGATTAACGTCATTTTAAAGTTAGGTTGCTTCAATAATAGAGCGCGATCGAACAATTGCTTGGGTGCTGACTAGGCTGAACTGTTCTTAAACATTTTCACTGATTTTCCTGTGATGACTTTACCTCGCCCCATTTCCTCTGCTTCCCCTCAAGTTCCTCTACGTTGGGTTCTCGTGGTTCCCTTTGTCCTGCAAATTTTTGCGGCTGTAGGATTAACGGGGTATCTCTCCATTCGCAATGGACAACAAGCAGTGAATGAAGTCACACAGCAGCTCCGGAGCGAAGTCTCCAGTCGTATTCAAGAACGGTTAGACTCCTATTTAGAAAGCCCTCATTTGGTGAATGCTCTAACGGCTAAAGCCATTCGTCGCTTCAACTTGTGGAATGTAGAAGACATGAGTGCCATGGAAGGCTATGTTGCCGAGCAACTGATTCAATTTCCAAATCTCAGTTATCTGGGATTTGGTGGAGAGGAACAGGAATTTGCCGGAGCAGGACGAAACAATGATGGATCTTTAGTGACTTATTTGACCGATCGTAGCACCAATTTTGTCAACACGGTTTATGAGGTTGATGCTGAAGGAAACCCTGGTGAATTTATTGAAGAAAAGCCAAATTATAATCCCACAATTCGCCCTTGGTATCGAATCGCAATAGAAGCCAACCAAGCAGTTTGGACAAATATTTATTTAACGTCCGAGAAACGTCCTGTTTTTTCTGCGGTGGAACCGTTTTATGATTCCCAAGGAATCCTACGAGGAGTCTTGGTTGTCGATTTGAGTCTTTGGCATATTAGCGAGTTTCTGAGAGAGTTGAAGATTGGCAAAACAGGACAAGCATTTATCATTGAACGCAATGGCTTTTTAGTTGCTTCATCCAATCCGGAACAACCTCCGGTTAATGAAGAGGGAGAACCGCAACGTTTACCAGCTTCTGAAAGTCGTAATGAACTGATTCGCTTTAGTGTCGCGTCTCTAAAAGATGAATTTAGTCGTTTAGAAACAATTACAGAAACCAGACAACTCAAGTTTACCATGAATGACCGTCCGCAACTGCTGCAAGTTACTCCAGTTACAGACGATCGCGGATTGGATTGGTTAATTGTAGTGGCAGTTCCAGAATCCGATTTTATGGCCCAAATTAACGCCAACACCCGCCAGACGATTATACTCTGTTTGGCGGCATTGGCGATCGCCACAATTTTGGGAATTTTCACCTCTCGCTGGATTGTCCGTCCCATTTTACACCTCAATGAAGCCTCTCAGGCGATCGCCTCTGGTAACTTTCAGCAAACCATCACCATTTGGGGAATTAAAGAATTGCAAAGTTTAGGACACTCGTTTACCCAAATGGCACAACAATTAGATGATTCATTTACTGCCCTAGAAAACAGTAATCAAATGCTCGAGAAACGAGTCGAAGAGCGCACCTCTGAACTTAGAGAAGCCAAAGTGACAGCAGACAGCGCAAACCAAGCCAAAAGCGAATTTTTAGCTAATATGAGTCATGAATTACGCACGCCACTCAATGGAATTCTCGGTTATGCCCAAATTATGCACCGTGCGACTGACTTAAATCAATATCGCAAAGGAGTTGATGTAATTGAGCAAGCTGGATCGCATTTATTAACCCTCATTAATGATATCTTAGATTTGGCTAAAATTGAAGCCCGGAAAATGGAGTTATTCCCCAAAGACTTTCATTTTCTTTCCTTTTTAGTAGGAGTGGCAGAAATTGCTCGCGTGCGAGCCAATAATAAAAGCATTACCCTGCTATTTGCCGCAGATGAAAGCTTACCAAATGGACTAAAAACAGATGAAAAAAGGCTGCGTCAAGTCCTGCTAAATTTGTTAGGAAATTCAATTAAGTTTACCGATCGCGGGCAAGTCATTTTTCAAGTTCAATATTTAACCTCTGATGCCGAAACCCATACGGTGAAAATCCGCTTTACAGTCGAAGATACCGGCATAGGCATGACTCCAGAGCAATTAGGAAAAATTTTCCAACCCTTTGAGCAAGTGGGATCGAGTTCTCGGCGATCGGAAGGCACCGGTTTAGGCTTGACCATTTGCCGTAAAATTGTCGCCATGATGGGCAGTGAAATACAAGTTAAAAGTACCTTTGGAGCGGGAAGTACCTTTTGGTTTGATGTTGATTTTCCAGTGTCTACAGAATGGGTGAGTAGTGCCACTGTTTCAGAACAGGGGAAAATTATAGGCTATTTGGGAGAGCCAAAGAAAATCCTCGTTGTAGACGATCGCCCCGTCAATCGAAGCGTAGTCGCAGAAGTCTTAAAACCCCTAGGATTTTCGATCGATGAAGCGGAGAATGGGGAAGAAGGATTAGAGCATTTACAAGACTTTCAACCCGATTTAGTGATTACAGATATTGTCATGCCAATCCTAGATGGGTATGAATTCGCTCGACAAATCCGCACCCATCACTCAAAAGAGTTACCTATTTTAGCCGCTAGTGCCAGTGTATCCCTAGCCGATCAAAGTTTAGCGATCGCCGCCGGATGTAATGATTTTCTAGAAAAACCGTTGGATTTACAAACACTACTGATTCGCTTACAGAACTATCTGCAACTGAGTTGGATTTATGAAGAGACTCAATCTGCACCAGAAACTCCAGTCGAAGATCTCAACATTCCCTCTGAATCAGAAGTGGCTCTTCTCTATCAAGCGACCAAAATTGGAGACATTGAAGCCATAGAAGAGAGAGTTCACCACTTAAAAGAGCAAGATTCCATCTATGACGTATTCTGCGATCGCATTCTAGCTTTAGCCAATGAGTTTGATGACGAAGGAATCCTCAAGTTTCTGGACTCGGTAGGTTGCCTGCAAAACTAAGTCGCGATCGCTCTACTCAAACTCAAGTGTTGAGGTTTGAGAAAATAAAGATAAAATAGAAGAAGCCACTCCATGATAGGGCGATCGCCAACAGGAGAAAAAACTTATGGCACGTGGACAGATGCGAATCAGGAAACGTTCAATCCTTTCATCTCCAGGTAAAGGTAAAAAAGTCCGCACAATGCAAGCCCAGTTTAATGCCA
>DDLS01000144.1 GCA_002340255.1 Cyanobacteria bacterium UBA2566 | reverse complement strand
TTGAGGACTGCACAATCACCCTTTACGGGCAACCCGATTATGTGGTTGCTCGACTCAATCCTTATTCTATCTTAATTCCCAAAGAGTGACAGAAGAGGGATAGAAGCAAAAGCGTACAACCGAGTAGAGAAGGCTATTAATGTCCTAGGAGAGTGCTATACAATGGGGTTTATTCTTGTCTCTTGTCAGGGAGTTTAACTCAAGTTCCCCATGTCTGAAGTGCCCAAATCAAAGTCTTCTGGTCTGAGACTGGTTATTTTTGCGGCGATCGCCTTTTTCCTCTTTAGCCTCACCCTGACCTTGCACCGCTATTATACCTTGATCGCTTGCAAGTGGAGTATTTAGTGGCCGATCTGTGGCGCTTGCAACGCGATCCATCCGCTTTTACCCAAGAGCGTCACTTGCTTTACTATAATGTAGTCCTGATTGATGCGCTATTGCAACAGCGCAGTTATGGGATTCTGGAGTTTAAGGATGGAGTTGTGTTCTTGCGCCAAAATGCAGCAAACGATCCAGAGGCGATCGCCGCTTGGTTAGCCTATCGACAAATGCTCAATCCCCCGATCCAAAATATCCACCAAGAACTCAATCCCACTTCCCCATTATCTTAAGCCTACCCATTACCCGTTACCCATGTCCCCAAAAATTGCCCTCATTGCCCACGATCGCAAAAAAGACGATATCGTTAACTTTGCCCAGAAACATACTAAGTTACTCTCTTGCTATCCCCTGATTGCCACCGGGACTACCGGGGAGCGCATCGCCTCGGCCACCGGATTAACCATAGAATGCATGTTATCTGGGCCCATGGGGGGGGATGCCCAAATTGCCGCCCAAGTTGCCACAGGTCAAGTGAGAGCGCTTATTTTCCTTATTGACCCCCTCTATGCCCAACCCCACGAACCCGATATTAATGCTCTATTGCGGATTTGTGAAGTGCATGATGTGGCGTTGGCGACCAACTTATGCACCGCAGAAGCGATCGTTACCAGTCTGCGGCGCACTCGTCGGGCACATTTAATCTTTAATCCCGTTTCCGGTGCAGGAAACTCCCACCAAGACCTGTTATTGATTCGGCAGTTGTTGGAACCCTATTTCCAACTGACGGTATCCATGACTACACCAGATGAGGAACCGGAAGTGCTAGCCCAAGCGGCGATCGCCCAAGAAGCCGATCTGATCATCGCCTCTGGCGGTGATGGCACAGTATCCGCCGTTGCTGGAGCCTTAATTAGCACAGAAATCCCCCTAGGTGTGATTCCCAGAGGAACCGCCAACGCCTTTGCCAACGCCCTCGACATTATTTCTCTTTCCAGCTTAACTCCCATTCGCACCGCTTGTGATGTAATCATTACCGGAATGACTCGCGTCGTGGATGTAGGATTATGCAATGGTCAACCCATGATTCTCTTAGCCGGTATCGGTTATGAAGCTGGAGCCATTGAAAAAGCCGATCGCGAAGCCAAAACTCGTTGGGGTCCCCTAGCCTATATCATTGCAGGATGGAAGCAAGTTCGAGAACACGAACTCTTCGAGGTGGAAATGGAAGTTGATGGCGTGCTGAAAACCTTCCAAGCAGGAGCCATTACCATTGCCAACGCTGCGCCCCCGACCTCTGTTATGGCTCAAGGTATGGGTCAAGTCCTCCCCAATGATGGCTTATTAGAAGTAGTCATTATTACGGCTGAGACCAAACTTGCCACGGTGGATGCCATGATTGATTTATTTGGTTCTGGACTGACTAAAACTCCCATTCAACGGGAAGATACCCTAGGAGTACGCACGCGCAAAGTTAAAGTCGCCACTCATCCCCCTCAAAAAGTCGTCTTAGATGGAGAAATCATTGGCACAACCCCCATTGAAGTCGAATGTATTCCCCAAAGCTTGACAGTACTTGCACCTCCGCCGAATCAAAGAATCAATGATTAACCCATTGAGGACAACGGACTCACAAAGTCACTAATTTGATCGAAACGAAAGTCATGGATTAACTCGATGATTGCGGAGAATACAGCGCTTCGCGCGGTAATAGGTAATAGGTAATAGGAAAACCATTTTTCACGCTATAATGCCCATTCTTCCGGCTTTTCATGGGAAGGCACTCTCAAGGAAAATTTCGATTACTGTACCTCATAACATCGAAAAGTGCTGTATGGGGATCGGAAAAATCCCCAATTATCGATTACCAAAATTTTTAATTTTTAATGGAGACTAGATCGGCTCCTGACCAACTGGCGAGCAGATGGGCGCTGAGGGTATTTAAAGCTGCGATCCCATGGGGCCAAGGTGTTTTGGGATTTTGAATTTTCTCTGCTAAGAAAATTTGCCAGGGTAGGGGAATGCCGAGACGAGTTTGGTAAGTTCCGCACAGGGTTGCAGCAATACGACTGCTCAGGAAAGGTTGTTGGGGATTTTGCTGGGCTAGGGCGATCGCCCCTGGAAAAGATTCAAAACTCTGTACAAAGCTCTCTAAACCGTGAAGCAGGGCAGAGTGAGCAGGCAAGTTATCTAAAGCATTGGGGTTAACCTGGGTTAAGTGAGATCGCCCATCAGCGATTAATTGAGGTGGAGTGACAGAGCCTTCAACCAAGGCACTGAGACCGATCGCGATTTGTAAGCCCAGGATTTGGCAATCTGAAGATAACTGATAATGGTCTGCGATCGCTTGCCAATTTTCCACTAAGGACTCTCGGTTTTCATGGAAATACAGGGATATCGGTATAATCAGGCCAGTCACTTCCCAAGGCTGGGCAACGGGCAGATCCTGAAACCTTAACATGCCCTGTTGAATAAACTGTTGACATCCTTGAACCACCAAAGTGCCCCAAACAGACTCTGAAATTGGGGAATGAGAATCAGCGATCGCTGCGCCCCAGAGAGCGCCCTGAAAGCGACTAGATAATGGAGTGGTGATGTGCATCAAAACTCAACCCTTTCAACGAAAAGGCTGAGTGAAAAGGGTCACTCAGCCTCATAATAATGATTTACCCAAGACTCAGATCTAAGGGTTTAGTCCTCATAAATCCGACATTCAGCCGCATCGGGATTATTATCACAATATTGTTCAAACCCAGTTTTGGGCTTGACTTGCTTTTGGTGAGAAGCTTCTGCTTGCAGTTCTTCAACCGCATCCCAAGCCGCAGCACATTCAGGCGAGTTAGCCCCTTGTGCATCGCAAACGGCACGAGCTTCAGTTAACTCTTGGTCAATTTTCTCTTCCATCTTCGATTGGGTGTTATTCGTCATAAGATAGGGTTCTAGATTTTCAGTAAGTGTTCTTCAAGGATACGTTAAACCACTCGGCCCATTTCTGCACTATCCTAACAATTCACAATCGAATCTGAACGAAGGGCACATATTAATTTAATATTAAAACAGGTTTACACAACAGGGGAGTCGAAGATTGGAGCAGATGCAATGGGCAAATGCCTTATCTACCCGTCCATCTCTGGAGGCTGCGATCGCTGAAGTTGTCGAAATAGTCCATCGACAAATGCCCGAACCCGCCTCTATTGCGCTAGTCTTTATCTCGTCTGCCTTTACCAGCGAATTTTCCCGCTTAATGCCCTTGCTGCAAGAAAAGCTCAACACCAGGGTGTTGATCGGCTGTGGAGGTGGAGGCATCATTGGGA
Source organism: Cyanobacteria bacterium UBA2566 (assembly GCA_002340255.1). Classification (GTDB taxonomy): domain Bacteria; phylum Cyanobacteriota; class Cyanobacteriia; order Cyanobacteriales; family Desertifilaceae; genus Roseofilum. Next base: position 3,609 of record DDLS01000144.1, on the reverse strand, counting down.
TGGTCTCTGGCGAGACTCCTGAAGAATTTGAAGATCAAGCAGCCTTAAGTTTGACTTTAGCCCGATTGCCGGGTGTTCAGGTCAATGCCTTTTACATTGATACCGAAGAATTACCCGATCTCGATGGCCCTCCCGATCCATGGGTGGAGTTAGTGGGGGTATCTCCCGAACGCCATCCCCATTTGATTCTCTTGGGCGATCCGATGTCCCCTGGTTTGAATGATTTGCTTCAAGGTTTAGATTTTGCCTATCCCCATAGTCTGAAAGTGGGGGGGTTGGCTAGTTCAAGTCCGGTCAATCAAGGCAGTAGTTTATTTTATAACTACGAACTCTATAGCGAGGGAATCGTGGGTTTGGCCCTGAGTGGCAACATTGCCGTAGAGACGATTGTAGCTCAAGGTTGCCGTCCCATTGGTTCGATTTATCAAATTACCAAGGCTGAACGTAATATTGTTTTAGAATTGCAAGAAGAAGAAGCTAGTGGATTTCAGGGCGGTAAAACTGGGGTTCCCTTGGAAATTTTACGCGAAACGGTGGCTAACTTAAGTGAAGAAGACCGGGAGTTGGCCCAAGATTCCCTGTTTGTGGGCGTGGCAACGGATAGTTTTAAGACTGAGCTGGAACCGGAGGATTTTTTAATTCGCAATTTGTTGGGGATCGATCCGAGGATAGGTGCTTTGGCGATCGCCGAACGGGTGCGAATTGCTCAACGGATTCAATTTCATCTGCGGGATGCTTTAGCCTCCCAAGAAGAGTTACAGACTCTATTGGAGCGATACCAGCAGCAATTAGATCGGCAAACTGGGGGCAAGCTGTTCTTGTCATCAAGTTGTCCTTCCAAAGTGGGTGCTTTGATGTTTACCTGTTTGGGGCGAGGGGAAGAACTGTATGACGAGCCGAATGTTGATTCAGGATTATTTCAGAGATACTTTCCATCGATTCCCCTGAGTGGTTTTTTCTGTCAAGGTGAGATTGGCCCAGTGGGTGGTAATACGTTTTTACATGGATATACATCTGTGTTTGCCATTTTCTATCAACCCTAGAGAGGAGCCAGACAGCACAGTTACAAGGAGGACTCACTGGGTTCATCGGATTCTTCCAGGCGATCGCGACCTTGTTCTTTAGCTCGGTATAATCCTCGGTCAGCAGCTTGAATCAGTTGTATGGCTGAACAGTTCTCTTCTGGAAAAGCACAGGCAATCCCTAAGCTGAGGGTAATACGATCGCTAACCTCAGATTGAGCATGGGGAATGTGTAGTTGCCCGATTTCGTGACGAATATTTCGGGCTACGGCGATCGCTCCAATTGCATTGGTTTGAGGTAGAATCACCGCAAATTCTTCTCCACCGTAGCGAGCCACTAAATCTTGGGGACGACGGACCGCTCTCCGAATACCTTGGGCAATCTCTTGTAAGCAGCGATCGCCCTGAAGATGGCCGTAGCAATCGTTATAGAGCTTAAAATAATCCACATCCGCCAGAATCAAGGATAAGGGAGTTTGGGCCCGTTTCATTTGTCGGACCTCCCTCTCCAAAGTTTCATCAAAGTAATGACGGTTTGCTAGCTGGGTGAGGCGATCGATACCTGCTAACCGTTGCAATTCTTGATTGGCATCGGTGAGTTCTTGAAACTTTTGAGTTTGTTCCCACCAGCGTTTCACCCGTTGTACTAGGAGCGTGCCATGAATCGGTTTGGCAATCATATCCACAATGTCCAAATTAAAGGCTTGAGTGACCCAATCTGGATCATCTAGGGAATGGAGCATAAAAATCCCTGGAGTCTCGGAAGTTGTTTGGGCATACCACAGGGTTTGCAACTGTTGACAACAGGTGAGGCTATCGCCATCGGACAGTGAACCATCTAATAAAATAATATCTGGCTCCGTTTCTTCAGCCAGGCGTAACCCAGCTATTGCTCCATCCGCTTCAGTGACAGCATAGCCTTGATTGCTCATCAGGGTACGGATCTCACAGCGTAGTTGAGCATCTTCAGAGATCGCCAATACCCTGGGAGGATTTGCGGCATAGGGATTGCCCCGTCCTCCAGAAATTAATTCAAAGGGGCTGCCAGGTACAGGAAATTTGATTGGGGATGAATGATGGGAATCGATAGAAAATAGCATTTCCGAATCACTTGAACTCTACTATTCTACTATCGAACATCCCTTGAAGTTTCTCAGTGATAGAACTATCGAAAGAGGGTGATAGTACCTAAGTTCTGTGAGTGACTGAGCTAAAGCCTCGCAAGTGAGCGCGATCACGCCCTGAAAATGCCAATATAGAAGGAGTGAAAGTTCATGCTAGGGAGTGATTGCCCGTGGATGAGTTGCGAGTTGAGGAGCTTGAGCGCTTAAAGCATCGGGTTCGAGAATTAGAGGCAGAAAATAAAGTTCTACGAAGAAGGTGTAGGAATCTTTATTGGGGTGAGGGGAGAGCTGCAAGATCGGTAAGTAAGAACCTTGAGTCAGAGCAAGACGTGGAGTCTGGGGTTCAAGAATCCAGGGTTGTGTTAGATAAAGAAATGCAGATGCGCTCTATTTTTCAGGCGATGCAGGATGTGGTTTTGGTTTTGGATGCCGATCTTCAGGAAATTGAGGTCATTCCGACCCATCCGATGATGTTCGCCCATCCTCAGTGGGATATTGTCAATCAGACTTTGGAGTTGTTTTGGGATGGAGACCAAACTGAAATTTTTCGTAGTAAAATTGAGCGATCGCTTGCTCGTCAGTATCCTGTAACGTTTGAGTATAGTGTGCGCCAAGGCAATCGAGATTTATGGTTTACGAGTCATATTTCGCCGATTTCTAAGAATTCGGTTGTTTGGGTGGCACGGGAAATTACAGATCGTAAGGAGGCAGAACTGCGACTTCAGAATATTCGGGAACAGCTCGAGATGATTGTGGAGCAGAGAACAGGAGCGTTGCAACGATTGAATGCCGAGTTAGAGCAGCGGTTACAGGAGCGCACAGCCCAGTTACAGGAAGTCAATGAGCAGTTGCGTCAGGAAATTGGCGATCGCCACCACGCTCAGGAGGAATTGAGGCGCTCTAAGCAGTTGTTGCAATTGGTGATGGATAATAGTCCTCAATTTATTGTTTGGAAAGATTTAAATTCGATGTATTTGGGCTGTAATCGGAATTTTGCCCAGTTAGCCGGGTTATCTACCCCAGAAGAGATTGTGGGGAAAACGGATTATGATTTGTTTTGGACTCGTGACGAGGCAGATGGGTATCGACTCGGCGATCGCCGGGTAATGAATCGCAATCACCCAGAATATCATCGCATAGAAACCAAGCTGAAAGAAGATGGTACTCGTTCATGGATTGATACCAATACAATTCCTCTCCATGATGCCAAAGATCAAGTAGTAGGGATTTTGAGAACCTATGAAAATGTCACCGAACGCAAGCAAATTGAAGAGCAATTACGGTTAACTCACTTTACTCTCAATCGCCTAGGCGATATCGTAGTCCTGATGTCTACTGAGGCACAGTTATTTTATGTGAATGATTCAGCTTGTCGAACATTAGGATATGAGCAATCGGAATTATTAAATCTGAAATTTTATCAAATTGATCTTAAGGGATAACAAGGAGGCTAAAGAGTAGAC
>DDLS01000145.1 GCA_002340255.1 Cyanobacteria bacterium UBA2566 | reverse complement strand
CCGAGACTTGATGGGACAGTTATTAGCAGAATCAGATGCCCAGCTCGTCCAGTGGAAAGAGAAGACTCTCGCCGCTTTGGGAGAAAATGGGCAAGTGATTATTGACGTAATTCCCGAGTTAGAGCGAATCATTGGAAAACAGCCAAAAGTTGCCGAACTTTCGGGCACTGCGGCGCAAAATCGCTTCAATTTATTGTTTCAGAAATTCATTCAAGTTTTTACAACCAAAGAGCATCCCTTAGTCATTTTTGTGGACGACCTCCAGTGGGCAGATTTGGCATCGCTGAAGTTGATAGAATTGCTAATGGAGGATTCGGGAACCGGTTATCTGCTGCTTCTAGGAGCTTATCGAGATAATGAGGTATCTCCCGTTCACTCGTTAATGCTGACTTTAGATAAAATTGCTAATGTGGGAGCGACGATTAATACGATAACCCTTGCGCCTTTAAGCCAAAACAATCTTAAGTGCTTGGTAGCAGATACTCTGAGTTGTAGCCTGGAAGTGGCCCAACCTTTAACGGAATTAATTGATCAAAAAACTAAAGGGAATCCCTTTTTTGCCACCCAGTTTCTCAAAGGGTTGCATGAAGATGAATTTATTGTCTTCGATCGCGATAAAGGCTATTGGTTCTGCGACATAACCCAGGTGCGGCAGTTGACCCTGACCGAAGATGTAGTCGAGTTTATGGCTTCTCGGCTGCACAAACTACCATCCGCGACCCAGGAGATGTTGAAGTTAGCCGCTTGTATCGGCGCTCAGTTTGACTTGGAGACTTTGGCTATTGTCAGCGAACAGTCTCAAATGGAAGTGGCAGCTTCCTTGTGGAGGCCGCTGCAAGAGGGATTGGTATTGCCCCTGGGTGAGACCTATAAGTTTTTCCAAGAGAGTGAAGGAGAGGAAAAGGGACGGGCAGAAGAAATATCGGTTAGCTACAAATTTCTACACGATCGCGTCCAGCAAGCGGCTTATTCACTCATTCCAGAAGCGCAGAAAAAAGTCACTCATCTCACCATCGGCCAATTGTTACTCGGCAGTTATCGAACGGCAAAAACTGAGGAGAAAGTTTTTGACATTGTCAATCAACTCAATATGGGGAGGCAGTTGATGGTCTGCCCGGAAGAACGTCATGAATTAGCCCAATTAAATTTACAAGCCGGACAGAAAGCGAAGGCTTCGACCGCCTACAGTGGAGCGCTGGGATATTTAAAAATCGGAATTGAATTGCTCGACTCAGACCCCTGGCACGCCCAATACCAACTGACTTTAGCTCTCTATACCGAGGTTGTCGAAGCGTCTTACCTTCACGGCGAGTTTGAGGACGCACAGAACTATAGCGAATATGTTCTGCAAAATACGAGCAATGTCTTGGATGTTGTTAAAATATACGAATTAAAGATCGGTCAAACTTTCGCAGAAAACAAAGCTAAAGAAGCATTAGAGATAGGATTAGAAAATCTCAGCAGATTAGGGATATCTCAGGAGGATATTCGTGCTTACGGACAGCGGGAAATTGTATTATGCGATCGCAACGATTTGGCTAATAGCTCCTTGATGACCGATCCCTATAAGCTGGCTGCAATGAGAATTCTCGTTTCGATTACTTCAGCGGCGGCTATGGCTAAAACCGATCTTTTTTCTTCTCTGGTTGCCACCCAGATCCATCTGTCTTTGGACGAAGGTCATTCCAGTTTAACCGCTTCTGCCTATGGTTGGTATGGCTTTCTTCTCTGTGGATATCTGGGAGATATGGAGAAAGGGTATCATGCTGGACAATTAGCCATAGATGTGTTAAACCGATTTGAAGCAACATTTCTTAAATGTGAAGTGAGAAATCTGGTCTATCAGATGAATCATTCTTGGAAAGACCATCTCAGAACCATTACTCCTCTGTGCTTAGATACATTTAAGATTGGGATCGAGAATGGTAGTTTAATTCATGCCAGTTACAGCGCCGGAAATTACTTTGTGAACATGTTTTTGATCGGCGAGAATTTACAAGTGATGTTAGAAAATTACATCTATATCAATCGCTTTCGCAAACAAGTCAAAAGCACTCTAGTAATTACGGATATTTGGCGGCAGCTTAACTTGAATTTACAAGGATTGGTTCAAGACCGTTTTAAACTGACAGGAGAATCCATCAATGAGGATAGTTTAGTGCCTAAAATGCTAGACTATGGCGATACTTGGGGATTATTTTCGTTGTTAGTTGCCAAAGAAATTTTACTCTATCTCTTAGGAGATTACGAGCAATCTGTTCAATGTGCCATTCAAGCAAAAGAATATATTTCTGCGGTCGGAGGGTGGCCGCCAATTGGGGTTCATAATTTCTATTTTTCTCTATCGTTGCTGGCGTTATATGCCGATGCCGACCCTGAGTCTCAACAGCAATATTTAACACAAATTGCCACTAATCAAAAACAAATGTTCCTTTGGGCGCAGAGTGCTGCCATGAATTACCAGCACAAATATGATTTAGTTGAAGCAGAGCGATCGCGGATTACAAGAAAACGAACAGAGGCCATTGAATTATACGATCGCGCCATAGCCGGAGCAAAAGACAACCAGTACCTACAAGAAGAAGCCCTCGCCAACGAACTAGCTGCCAAATTCTATTTAGATTGGGGGAAAGGAAAGGTAGCCACAGGCTATATGACCGATGCTTACTATTGCTACGCCCGCTGGGGAGCTAAAGCCAAAACCGACCAACTCGAAGAAACATATCCTCAACTGCTTTCCTCTATTCTGCAACAGCCCCTTTTGCAGTTAGAGAGCAGTTTAACCCCGACTAGCACTTTAATACAAACGGCCCGTTCGAGTAGCAGCACAACCGGCTTGATGCTGGATTGGGCAACGGCGATGAAAGCGGCTCAGTCTCTATCGAGTGAAATGCACTTAGATAAACTGGTCTTAACCTTAATGAAAGCAGCAATGGAAAATGCCGGAGCAGATAGCGGTATTCTGCTACTAAAGCAACTAGAAGGTTGGCAGGTTGTCGCTCTATACTCCCAAGAAAGTGGCGATTTATCCTCGACCGAGGTATCGACTGAACGCTCTATTCCCACAAGTGTGATTAATACAGTCAAACGCAGCCAAGAAGCGATTATTGTTAACGATTTCTCTGGCGATATCCAGTTTGCCGGCGACCCCTATCTACTGCAAGAACAACCCAAGAGCTTCCTGTGTGCGCCTATCCTCAATCAAGGCAAGCTGATCGGTATTCTCTATCTGGAAAACCATCTGGCAACCGAAGCATTTACTAGCGATCGCGTGGAACTGCTCTCTATGCTCTGTTCCCAAGCCGCGATCTCTTTGGAAAATGCCCGTCTCTACGAACAAGCACAACAGGCTCTCAAAGACTTACAACAAGCCCAACTGCAACTGGTGCAAAGTGAGAAGATGTCGGCTTTGGGTAATTTAGTTGCAGGAGTAGCCCATGAAATTAATAATCCCGTGGGATTCATTGCTGGAAATATAAACCCAGCACGAGATTATGTGCAAGACTTGTTGGGATTAATAGACCTTTATCAGCAAGAATATCCAGAACCAAATGAAGTAATTGAAGAAGAAATTGAAGGAATAGACTTAGAGTTTTTGCGCTCCGATTTACTGCAACTGATTTCTTCAATGCACTCGGGAACAGATCGCATCCGTCACATCAGCAATTCTTTACGGACATTTTCCCGCACAGACAAGGAGTATAAAGTCCCATTTAACTTGCATGAAGGCATCGACAGCACATTGCTGATTCTCAAACATCGCCTGAAAGCCAACGAAGAGCGTCCAGCGATTGAAATTGTCAAAGACTATGGAGCGCTACCCGAAGTGCAATGTTTTCCAGGACAACTCAACCAAGTGTTTATGAATCTGATTGCTAATGCCATTGATGCCCTAGATGAGAGCAACCAGGGACGCAGTTTTGAGGAGATTGCCAATCAGATTAAGATTACCACCTCAGCAACGGCAGAAGAAGTCACCATTGGCATTGCCGATAATGGTACGGGGATGTCAGAAGAAGTTAGAGAACGCATCTTTGAGCAAGGGTTTACGACTAAAGCGGTGGGTAAAGGCACTGGCTTGGGAATGGCGATCGCCCATCAAATTATTGAGGAAAAACACGGAGGCACAATCGATTGCTATTCCCAAATCAGTAAAGGTACGGAATTTATGATTTCTCTTCCTTTAGACAATCCTGATGTGAAGAATTATGGATAAGGTTTAACCCCAAAGATACAGCTAAGGTTGTCTCCTTGATAAACTCTTCACATTGCTATAATAAACGAAAGAAACCTCTCCAAATTCAAGTTCTTCTAAAAAACTGCCATGGCTAGTCTCAGAACTCCCCTCCAGGGCTACGAAGTCCTCAAACTGCTGCACTCTAGTCCCAGAACGCTAGTTTATCGAGGACTACGTTTGGCTGATAATAATACGGTGATTATCAAATTGCTCAACTGTGAGTATCCAACCTTCAGCGAATTGGTCAATTTTCGCAATCAATACACCATTGCCAAAAATCTTGACTTGCCCGGAATTGTCAAAC
>DDLS01000088.1 GCA_002340255.1 Cyanobacteria bacterium UBA2566 | reverse complement strand
GGAGTACAGTATCATTGAGATAAGTCATTGCGAAGGTCGCGCAAGTGGAATGAAGCAATCGCAAAATCCCCAAATCTTGGCGATTGCTTCCCTGCAGTCGCAATGACAACTCGAATCTATGATCAACAATGTACCTCATAGCAGCGCGAAGCGCTGAATTCTGGGATTCCAGATAATGGATCTTCATAGCGAAGGGTTTGATGGCTCCAGAGAATAAACTTACTCCGGTACTGTTTCCAAATTTCTTGCAAAATCGGAGCAATAATGGATTCACAGATAGCGTATTCTGAATTATCCACCACACCATCTTCTAGAAGAATACCTAAATGTTCCCGGAAGTATGGCGAGATTTCAAAAGGGGTTTCAATAATGAAATTGGATTGATTTTGGATAATCTCAAATTCTTTAAGAACCGCACTCAAGTCTTTATAAGCACTAAAAGGCATATTTAATGGTGACCTCAGAAAATCATTTTAATTCCACCTTCCTGCATTTACTCAAACTTATTTTGCAATTGTGCCACCACAACTTTCCCCTCCATTTTTTCTCCTTTTTCTAATTGTTCAATTCCAACAACAACTTTTTTGTGAGTATCTTCAATCCATCTTTCATATTCTCGATCTTGTTTTTCTAATAATTGCAAAGCTTTGTTAATTAGCTCTTGACTATTCAGATACTTTCCTTTCTTGATTTGAGATTCAATGAATTGTTTTTGTTCCGGACTTAAAACGATATTCATGACAACAATTTACTCGTTCAATCAAAAGAGATCTAGTGAAAATCATATCTATCATTCAACCGATACAACATATTCACTAAATCTAGTATAGATCAAGTCAAGAAAGACTACTGCCTAGGAGAAATAAACTTAACAGGGTATTTCCATTCCATAAACTATGGAGGACAATGGGCGCGAGTAAGTTGCCGGAACGGGTATAAACTATTCCCATAATTATACCTAAGGTGGCGAGGGGAATGATTTCTGAGAGACTCAGGTGAGCGATCGCAAAAACAAACCCACTCAACGTAATCGCCAACCAGACTGGAACATAGCGGGTGAGGGATGGAAGCAGGAAACCGCGAAACATAATTTCTTCAAATACCGGTGCAGCAACAGATGCGGTAAAAGCGAAACAGGCGATCGCAACCCAATCATTCCCTTGCAGCGCTAACGGTAAAATTGGATTGCTACCCCCTTGACCTTGCCATAGAATTTGATTGATTAAAGACACCAATAATACCACGGGAATAGCAATCAAAAATCCCCCTATTCCCCACACTATACCTGACGCTTTAATATCAAACTTAAACCAGTTTTGTGGTAGGGGTTTAAAGGGATTCACCGCCACATATAAAATCCCTAATGCTCCAGCACTGCTCACCAAATAGGACATTAAAATAATAAGGGCATCGGCGCGAACTCCACTGCCACGAGTAAAGGAAAATAGACTTAAGAATTCCCGGAAAATGACTGGCGAAATCAATTGGCCAATGAAGAAAAATCCTGCTACTAAGACTAACAAGATAGTGTCCCAATTCCAGGGAACTTCTGTAACCCCCTGATTTTGAGATAACCAAGACTCTTTCCGTTGAACGATCCATTGCAGTACGACTAGCACCAATAAGGCAGTTCCTAAGAATATTCCCACTGACTGCACCCCAGCCACAATCAGCAGTTTACGAATCCCTTGAAACGCGATCTCCTGTTGCTGAGTCTCCAGCTCCCTTAAGGCTAATTCGTCACCCTGGATCTCATACAGTCGTGATAATGCCTGATAACGAAACCATCCCGATAACTCCAGATCCAACATCAATGGTGCCTCTGAGAGAATCTGGGGCGAATCTTCCCATAACCCGATTAAAGCCTGTGCTGTATCTCCGGTAAAAGATTGGGGATCATCGGCTAATTTTTGCCATAATTGCAAAGCTTCTGGAACTCGATCTGCCTGGATTTTTAACAGACCCAAATTAAGATTAATCTTTTCTAAACTCTCTTGTGTAGAGGCGATCGCCTGTTTTAGGAGGGTCTCCTGAGTCAGATTTGCTACCGGTTGCTGGTTTAACTCGGTGAGTTGCTGGCGCGTTTTCTCCAGATGATTTTGGCTATCTTTTTGAGCATCTTCATATTGGGAGATCGCCGTTGACACCGGTTCAACCCCGATCAGCGTTTGACGCAACACCCCTTGGGCTTGGGGGGTTAAATTTTCCCCCTTCCACACAGACGAATTCAGGAGTAAATTGGTCTGATAGAGTTCTAACTGACCTTGAAACTGGGGTTGGCTCCAACTGTTATACAAAAAGAGGGCGATCAGGCTAAGGGCGATCGCCGTTAAGAACAATAGCCCAATTTGCTTAATGGTTAGAGGTTGCTTTTCAGAGGTCATAGAACACTTCTAGGTGGGATGGCAAGATCCCATTGTACCGGAGTATTCTAGACATCCTGAATCGAAACCAAGCTATTCTATAAACAATAAGCTTGGGGAGTAATCAGCGGATGAGAGAGCGTATCCAGCAATTAATCGATAACCTGAATCAAGCGATCGTCGGTAAAAACGATCCAATTCGTCTTGTACTTGTAGCCCTTTTATCTGGAGGTCATGCCCTTTTAGAAGATGTTCCTGGAGTGGGAAAAACCTTACTGGCTAAATCCTTAGCTCGTTCCATTGATGGTAAGTTTCAACGGATTCAATGTACCCCCGATCTGCTCCCTAGTGATATTACTGGAACCAATATCTGGAACCCGAATACGGGGGAATTTAAGTTTATGTCAGGGCCGATTTTTGCCAATGTGCTGCTCACCGACGAGATTAACCGCGCCACTCCCCGTACCCAGTCAGCGCTTTTGGAAGTAATGGAAGAACAGCAGGTAACTGTGGATGGAGTTTCCCATACTCTAGAGTCTCCCTTTTTTGTGATTGCGACGCAAAACCCGGTGGAATATCAAGGCACATTTCCCTTACCGGAGGCGCAAATGGATCGGTTTGCGTTGTCGTTTTCTCTGGGTTATCCCACGGAATCGGAAGAGTTAAAGATGTTGCAAGAACATGCAGGGGCAAAACCGGGCGATCGCCTAAAACCTTGTATTTCTCTGGCGGAAGTAAAGACACTGCAAAATGAGTGTTTGCAAGTGAAGGTGGAAGTGCCCTTACAGCAATATATTGTGGATTTGGTGCGCGCAACCCGTGAAGATGAAGAGATTACGTTAGGGGTGAGTCCTAGGGGAGCGATCTCTCTGCAACGAGCGAGCCAAGCCCTAGCCTTCCTGGAAAATCGCGATTATGTGACCCCTGATGATGTCAAGTTTTTAGCTCCCCACGTACTATGTCATCGCATGATTCCGGCTGGAGGACGACAAGCGAGGGTGATTATCGAGCGGTTGTTGCGATCGGTTCCCACTGGCACTTAAATCAAGAAAATAGGGTTTCTGAATCTTGAGCAGAAACCCTATCATTGTTAATTATTAATTGTTAATTAGGATTGACGACGTTTGCGACTGGCTAACAAACCGACTAAACCCAGGGAGAAAACGGACAACGTAGCGGGTTCGGGAACGGGAACTGAGGGATTTCCTTCCACCAGTTTAATTTGATAGGCAAGGTTAGAATTCTTTGGTTTCGTTGCTCCCCAAGTCATGGTCGATTGTCCAGTTAGGGTAAAGTCACCCACAATATTGCCGATGTGAAGGTAGTCGGCATCATTGTATCCACAACCGACTCCTCCAGAACAGGAGGCACTGGAGAAATCTCCAATACTTGATGACATGGTTGCATCGCTCAAGAATAAGTTATTGACTACCATGCTAGTTCCTTCTTTGCGAGCGGCTGTGCGGATGTAGAGGTCGGAAAAATTGTCCTCGAAGATCTCAGTTTTACTCAGTTCAATACCAGCTACTGTATAAGTAAGGGTATTGAGCGCACTGTCAAAAACCAAGGAAAAATCAACGGCTTCACCACTCACCCAGTTGTCGTAGTTTGCTTGAACCCGATTTTGGGCACTGTTGGTATGGTCATGAATATTAAGTTCATGGTCTCCTACGCGACCAATACGGCTTTCGGCTGCCCAGGGAATGTCTAAACCTAAAGCGTCAAATTCTGCCCCGTTCAGATGGCCACCGATGGTGAAGGCTTGGGCGGCGCTAGTCATTGCCATTACACTTAAGGTGGTAGTAGTGGCGATCGCAGCAAAGACTTGAGTAGATTTCATCGTTATTTCTCCTGGGTAGGGCATCTTTAGGGGTTTGAATAAGATTAAGTGCATGTCATATGCCTAATTTAAGCTGTCAGTTCCTCGGATGACTAGCTTAAATCCCCTTCTTTACCAACTCTTCACAGGGGTATGAAGATTGGGAAAAGTACGGATCGACGATCTGGCTCAATTGAATTAATGTTAAGATGACGAGCAATATTTGGCGATCGCCTAATCCAAATTTTCCCTGCCTCTACAAGGTACTCCAACCTCATTAATCCTTTTTTTCATGACTTTTCCATTCTTGAGACTTCAAAAGTTGAATCTTTGGCTGGCTCTGTTGCTAGTTGTGTCCCCGATTTTAGGAACCTTAACTCAAGTTAAATCTAGCTTGGCGGCAGTCAATGCCTATTGTCAGTTATCCGATCGAGAGCGGCAAGAAAAAGAACAGGTCCGTCAAGCAGCCCTGAGTGGAAATCCAGAAGCACAAAGGCGCTATCAAGCTTTGATTCAACAACATACTGCCCAACTGCAAAATTGTCGCAATCGCACTTGGCCCCAAACTCAGGCTATTTGGCTACGGCTCTATCCCTGCGATCTATTTAACGGGAATTTGGATCGGGTGATGGATGAGATTGTTAATAAGGGATATAACGAAGTCTATGTTGAGGTATTTTATGATAGCCAAGTCCTCTTACCGGTCAATGATAACCCCACACCTTGGCCCTCTGTCGTTCGGCTTCAAGGACAAGAAAACGCCGACTTGTTAGCTCTGGCCATTCAGAAAGCCAGACAAAGGGGATTACGGATTTATGCCTGGTTGTTTTCGATGAATTTTGGGTATAACTATAGTCTGCTTGGCGATCGCCAACAAGTCCTGGCCCGCAATGGCAATAATGATACCAGTCTCTCCGTCCACGATCAAAAAGATACCAGTTATGATGTGACTGGAGGCGACACAGAGAATGTGTTTATCGATCCCTACCATCCCCAAGCCAAACGAGACTATTATTACTTAGTTAATTCCATCCTCAAACGCCAACCTGATGGAATGCTATTTGATTATATTCGCTATCCTCGGCTCACTGGCCCCGCTTCGGTGGCGACAAAAGTCCAAGATTTATGGATTTATGGCCCCGCATCTCAACAGTCCCTCTATCAACGAGCCACCAATAACAAAGGTCGGGACTTAATTCAAGCCTATATCAGCAAGGGGTATATTACCATCGACGATATTCAAGCTGCCAATCGCCGCCATCCCCAAGAAGGTCAACCCCTCTGGCAGGGTCGCCAAGCACCCCAAACCTCCCTCAGTTTAGGGCAACAGCAGAATCGTCTCCAACAGGAATTGTGGTTCCTCACTGTTGCCCATGCTCTGCAAGGGGTCATCGACTTTCTCTCTCTTGCCAGTGCCCCGGCTCAACGCCAAGGGTTACCCACTGGAGCGGTCTTTTTCCCAGATGCAAACAAAGTCGTTGGCAAAGGTTATGATTCCCGATTGCAACCTTGGGATCGATTCCCAGCTTCTATGGAATGGCATCCCATGTCCTATGGCGTTTGTGGAGGAACTGAATGTATTACGGAACAAGTGGAGCGAGTCTTGAGTATGGCCACTCAAGAGGTGCAAGTGAAGCCGGTCTTAGCAGGACAATGGGGGGAAACCTACAGAAATCGACCTTCTTTAGAAGCTCAGATGCGCGACCTTCAACGCTGGCAGGGCCGCATTTCAGCCATTAGCCATTTTGCCTTTTCTTGGCAAGAACCGCAGATCGATCGCCAACGGCGTTCTTGTCGCCCTCAGTAATATAGCGCTGCGCGCTAGGGAATAGGGAATAGGGAATAGGGAATAGGGAATAGGGAATAGGTGATGGTAGCTAGGTTTCACTCTTGAACCATGTCCTCACCAACTCTTTCTCTGCTATACAGCGCGAAGCGCTGCTATGAGGTACATTGTTGATCATAGATTCGAGTTGTCATTGCGACCGCAGGGAAGCAATCGCCAAGATT
>DDLS01000008.1 GCA_002340255.1 Cyanobacteria bacterium UBA2566 | reverse complement strand
CCTGCGGTCGCAATGACAACTCACATCTATGATCAACAATGTACCTCATAGCAGCGCGAAGCGCTGTATTTGCCCTGTTGCTGTGGTTGAAGAAATAGAGTTGTCTAAATGCTAAAAGAACTTGACATAGATATTTGGGTTGCTCAACAACCCCTCCGATATCTTGGACTCAGCGTCGGAACGAAAATGACCGTGATTCGATTGGAAAATCGAGAATTAGTCGTGATTTCTCCCATTGAAGTCAGCGATACACTCGTCAGTCAGCTTGGCGAACTGGGAGTAGTTAAACATATGATTGCGCCAAACCTGTATCACCATTTATTTGCAGCTAATTTTAAATCTCTTTATCCCCAAGCGACATTTTGGGCGGCACCTGGTTTAACCTTGAAAAAACCAGAATTGCCTATCGATCGCACTATTGAGGGAGATAGGGGTGAGTTATTCCCTGGGTTAGAGTTTATCTTTTTCAAGGGCTTTAGGATTTTGGGTTTAAACGGAGTTGATGAACTCAATGAATGTGTCTTTTTTCATTCGTCCAGCCGAACTCTAATTTTGACAGATACAGCATTTCACTTTGACGAAAGCTTTCCACTACTGACGCAATTTGTAGCTAGAATCATTGGTGGATATAAACAATTGAGTCCATCTTTACTAGAGCGCATTGCCACAACCGACATAGAAGGAGTTAGATCAGTGGTGAAACAAATTTTACAATGGGACTTTGAGCGAGTCATTATGGCTCATGGCAGTGTTGTTGAGCGAGATGGCAAAGAGAAATTTAAGCAAGGTTATGAGCAATTTTTAAGGGGTTTATAAAATAGGATGAGTTGTCTAACGGCGATCGCGCACAGAAAACACGCTAGTTTCCTTAAAAGTGGTAGAATTTAGTTCGGATCTTGGTCGAATCCAAGGAGGGGCAATGGATATCCCAGACATTGAGTTAGAAGAATTAGAAGCTGAAGTCAGCCATGAGATCGTGCAAGAAATCCGGAATTTTTCATCAGACAATCCTAACGTTCGAGAACAAGCGATAGATAAAGTTTTTTACCGCATGTATCATCAGGGAGATCTACATTACCAAGTCAATTTTGTTATTCCATTTTTTATTAGACAAATTTATAAAGAGACAGATACAGAAGTCCTTTATAGAATTCTTTGTTGTATTGCTTCGATTGCTACATCCCATAATTTATCAGATTGTGATTATATCGATAACTCCGAAGAATACGATTGGAGCTATCTACGATGGGTTAATTCTGTTCGCCAACCCATTTATAAAGCTTTGGATTTTTATATTGGCTTGCTCGAACACGACCTACCAAAGATGAGAATAATTGCTGCCGATATTCTCGCAGCTTGTAAACCCCAATCTACCAAAGTATGCACAAAATTTTACGATCGCCTGAGAGAAGAACCGGAACCGAATATCAGAGCATCACTTCTCTTACTACTAGCGATATTAGATCGAGAAACCCCTCTAGATGGGGCATTCTGCGAAGAAATATTACAATCTGATGACGCAGAAATTGTCAAACTGGCTGTTGCAATTTCACTCATGTATGTGGCTGGAGAAAATCCATCACAGGAACTGTTAGAACAATTCATAGAGCTTGGCGATCGTCCCGATTTATTATTGCAGTTAACTGATTACTATGACGATCGCTATTCAGACGGACATGGATTGTTTGCGAGATTCTTTGAGCGATTGAGCGATCGTGCTTTAGAACAATTAATGCCCATTTTAACCTATCGATGGGCTTTTTTAGAATCTTACGATTTTTGCGATCTATTGTTTGAGATTATCGTTTTTCCAGAAGGTGTAATGAAACCAGGAACAGCAGTCAGCGATCTTACGAAGAGTCAACAATTTCTTTTGCGGGCGATCGCTGATAATAATGAAGCATGGGAATCAGGATTTACTATACACAGTGATCCTCAATCTTCACTTACATACATTGGAATAAAGGAAAAACCACAACGAGATAAGTTAATTCGATTTCTCAGTGGCGAAGCTCTCTAAGACAATCTCAATTTATCCCTATTTTTTTCAGGAGTTGTAAATACTATGGAAGAATTTTTGCAAGCAACTGACGCGATCGACTGGCAAAATCCAGAAGTTATGGACTGCGCTACAAAAATCACGTTGGAATGTACAACCGTATTAGAAAAAGCTCAAGTTTGTTTCGAGTGGGTGCGAGATGAAATCTTTCACAGTGTTGATTATCAAATGAATCCTGTGACTTGTCGTGCGTCTGATGTTCTGAGATACAAAACAGGATATTGCTACGCTAAGAGCCATTTACTCGCTGCGCTTCTTCGAGCCAATCAAATCCCGGCAGGCTTTTGTTATCAACGATTGAGTATTGACGATCGCGGCGCACCCTACAGCTTACATGGTTTCAATGCTATTTACTTGCCAGAAATCGGTTGGTATCGGGTCGATGCTAGAGGGAACAAGGAAGGAGTCAATGCTCAATTTTCTCCTCCCCAGGAATGTTTAGCATTTAAGATTCAGTTACCTGAAGAAGCCGATTTTCAGGTCATTCTCCCCGATCCACTGCCTGTTGTTGTAGAAGCTCTACAGTCATACAGAACCTGGGATTCAATGCTGGAGAATCTTCCCGATCTTTCGATAGGAATGCTTCCTGATTCAGATCAAGAGAATCTTAAGCAGTACCAATCGACTCAATACTCGCTATAACATAGCGCTTGACGTTGCCATGGGAGGAGAGGGAGATAGGAGAATCGCCAAGCTCTCCATCCCTCTATTCTACTAACTGGTCATCTGTTGAATCAAGGTCAACACCGCAGTCCGAGAGAGCTTTTCTTCTCCTGCTTGCAATACGTCTAAGGTTGCATGAGCTAGAGCCAGAGGAATCTTACAAAACTCCAATGCTGGTCCAGGAGGCAAAGCTTCCGTATACTGATTGGCTAACTCTAAATTACGACGGGCATAGGCTTGCATCTGAGAAATGGTCCAATCTTGGGGAAAAAAATCTACTCCACGGTGGAGATCCTCGTGGTGATTGCGGAGAATATTCACGGCTTGCAACCCTCGTCCAAAGGCGATCGCCTCAGTCCGATTCGTCTGCGTGCCATCATACCATGCCCACAGATCCGAAAGCATCAAGCCCACAGCCCCAGCGACACTAAAGGTATAACAGTCTAAATCCCGCTCAGTCAGGACATTCCAGTTACACTCAGCCCAAGAAGCCATCCGGTTCGCCATCGCTGCGGTAGCATCCCAAATGCGGGGAGAAATATCTTGGGGTGCTAAGGTTGCCCACTCATATAATCGCAAACTCACCTCTGGAATCTCGGACTCATACCTGCCCCAATTCAAGCGAGCTTGTGCCAATGTGCCATTATTGACCCCAGACTGTAATCCCCAACTCATCTGACGCAAAATCTGGCTTTTTACCTCATTGTCCAGAGTTGGATGATCCTCAACCTCATCAATGGCACGCATACATAAATAGGCAGAAGCCACTGCTTCTTGTAGATTAGGAGGAAGACGGATAATCGGAATATAAAATGTCCGACTCGTTTCTTCCAAAATCTCTAAGGCACTTTTAAGGGCGCTCATCCATTCAACTCCTCACATTTGCTTGTTACTAGCTTATAATTCATCAAGAGCAGACAAGCAAGTTTTTTAGATCGGTTTTAGGGTAAATGGGGAGAGCAGAGGATCGGGAGTACCGGTTAACTGATGGGCAAACCGGAGGGCGATCGCCAGCAAGCAGTAAGTCACGATTCTTAACTCCTTTCTTCTCTGCTATACAACAATCAAAGTGGAGGAGATTACCCCCACTCGATTGAGTTCTTCTACTATGGATTATACGCTCAGGAATAGGTCGGGAGTTAAGGCACTCACATTGGTTTGTTCCACCACTGCTAGGATTTGATTTCCAAATGAAAGAGTAACATTGGCTCCAGTTTGGGTAATTTGTAACTGTTGGACGGTTAACCCTCCAGCTAACCCAATCCGATCGCCTGTGCCAAAATCAGCGATGCGATCGGTTCCACGACCATTCTGTAGCACAAAGACATCACTCCCGACTCCACTGACGAGACTATCATTACCGATATCTCCATAGAGGAGATCATCGCCAGTACCACCGAGGAGAGTATCGCTGTCTCGACCTCCACGCAGAGTATCGTTACCCACACCGCCATCTAAGTAATCCGCGCCTTGATTGCCCAATAACCGATCGTTACCGGCATCTCCACGTAGACCATCATTACCTAAATTACCGATAAGGATATCGTCATTTTGACCGCCCCGTATTTGATCGTCACCTCGTCCGCCATAGGCCAAGTCGTTACCCGGCCCTCCATTGATGTTGTCATTACCGCTACCGCCAAAGAGTTGGTCATTACCCCCATTTCCTTGCAACAGGTCGTTACCGCGATCGCCACTTACCAGATCGTTCCCATCACCACCGCTGGCAGCATCATCGCCTTGACCGCCAAAAATAACATCATTCCCAGCATCACCACTGACAATATCACGGCCTTGATTACCAATTAATAGATCGTCTCCAACATCTCCATTGACGTTATCATCTCCACCACCAGCAACAACGATATCCGGGCCCCCTCTAGCATTGAACGTCTCATTCTGGTTGTCTCCCAGAAGAAGATCAAACGTATTGATTCCCGTGATAGTTACGCTGGCTAAATTGGGCGAGGGGAAAGGAGGAGGATTATCCAAAGCTGCCACTACAGCAGCAACCTGTTCCGCATTCAGACTAATTTCAACCGTTCCATTCCCAGGAGTCGGGGTTGGCGTTGGGGTGGGAGTCGGCGTTGGGGTGGGAGTCGGCGTAGGAGTCGGCGTTGGCGTTGGTGCAGACGCTCCTAGATTGAGACCAACAATTACAGGGTCGTGATCGGAGTTACGGAAGGGAACTGACCCATCAAAAATGCCAGTATTCCGACCAAAGTCAGTATTGTAGTCAATCGCATCCGGTTCATCTGCATTCACATGCCACTCCGTCGTTCCCGTCACTTGCGGGAGCAAGCTGGAGTTTGCCAAAGCATAGTCTAGGGTTCCCGTTTGTCCGTCGAAGACAAACGAATAGGCATCAGAGCCAATAAACTGTTGCGCTAAATCTGTATATCCTGCATTTTTCAGATTAGTAATCGCATCTTCTTGAGCATAGGCATTGAGATCGCCCAAAATCAAGAAATCACTATCGCCACTATTGGTGGGGTCAGTGTTCAGCCAATTGGCCAGAGCAGTAGCCGCATCAGCACGGGTATCAGACCAGAAGCCTTGACCATCCAATTGGTCAAAATCTGGATTACTGGTATCCGTCAGACCAGAACTGCCCTTAGACTTGAAGTGATTGACAACGGCGGTAAAGCTTTCCCCAGAAGCGGTTTCAGTGAAAGTTTGGGCTAAAGCGGCACGGTTGCGGTTCTGTCCAGAATTGTTCGGGTCGAGGAAAGCGGCTGTATTTAAGATATTGCTACTACCAGAGAGAGAAACTGCACTGGGTTTATAAATGAATCCTACCGCGATCGCATCATCCCCCACAAACTGAGTGCCCGGATTCACCCAATTATAAGTTCCAGCACCAACCGAGTTATTTAACTCATTCACCAGATTTTCGATAGCATTACCACTACTTCCTGCCAGGAAGTCATTTTCCACCTCCACTAACCCAACAATATCAGCATCTAAAGTGCTTAAAGCCGTAACCAGTTTTTCCGTTTGCCGCGTAAACTCTGTGGCATTATCTGCGCCACGAGGGTTATTACCATTAGCAGTGGTGTTGCTGCCTTCATCTACGGTAGTGAAGTAATTGAGAACATTGAAACCAGAAACTTTTAGGCTACCGCCAACAGCATCAGGCGTTACCGGTCGGGCGTTGGTCGATACGAACGTTGGTGCAACCGTGGGGTGAATGCGATAGTTTTCGTCACCAGAACCACCACTGCCTCGACTATAGCTCACAACTCCAGTCAAATTAGTTACGGTATCTCCCATGCGGAAGCCATCAGCAGTGGAGAGACTACCATCAGGAAAGATAATAGGGTCAGGATTCTGGACCGTTTGACCGTCATCAATAACAATATTGCGCCGGGCAATATCTTGCTGATGAGCGGTAAATCCTGCTACATCAGGACTGTTATTTTGGGTGAATTGTTTTAAGCGTCCCCCTTGGGACACTCTCAGCTCTCCGAAGCGATCGAGCTGAAACATTTCCGTTACACTCAAGGTATCGGTAAAGCGGACTAACATCCCTTCGTATGGTTCAAGATCCGGGATCAGTTCGCCATCGCTATTGGTTACCGTTGCGGCAACGGGAAGGGAGATATCCGTCGCGGTAGGCAGAGCATTTCCAGAAGAAACAACCGTAACATTGCTAACGCTAGTTAGCTCCGTGAGACCAAAGAATTCCTCAACTTCTCCAGTCACTTGCACTTTATCGCCCACCTGGACATTAACCGCAGGACTGAAACCATCAAAGACAAAAATTCCTTCTGAGGTGGCGGCATTTCCGTCCGCATCGGCATCTTCTTCTTGGACAAAAAAGCCATTGAGATCCCCATTGGTTCCGACTCCAGTTCCATCTTGGAAGTCGCCAACAACAATACCTTCAATAGTTACGGTATTGCCATCAAGGGCACTAGCAGCGCTGCTTCCCTGGATGTCGTGAATCAGAGTAGTAGAAGGAGTTGGAGTCGGAGATGGTGAGCCACTAACAGTAAAGCTTCCGGAGAAGGTTTGAGCAGCGCTCTGACTGCCCGTCCAGTTGGCAGAATTATTGATAGCGGCGAGTAAGTCAGCCTGAGTCCCGGATGTCGTGCCTACATACCGGGCATTATCGATTTCAGTCAAGGCTACAGCATTCGTGCCGTTAGTGAGTCCTTGAGGTTCTGCGGAGGTATTACTATTGGTGGCATCAGCTTGCCATACTCCTGCCCCTTCGTTGTTCAGAGCGGCGATAAAGGTAGATGCTCCCTGATAGGCGAGGATCTGATCTCCATCAGCGCTTAGTGCAGGTGTGGTTCCAGAGACTGTCCCAGAAGATGCTGTGGTTCCAGTAATGGTTACCACTGTTCCGGCAGTGATGCCGCCAGCGGGGGGAGTCCAGGTAATCGTGTTTTCATTAGCACGAAAAGTATTGCTCGCTTGCCAACCGTTATCGGTGAAGAGGATAGATTCGCTGTCAGCAATATCGACGAGAGCAACGAAGGCGAAGTTGTCTGGGTTATCGGCGTTGTATTGGACAAATGCGATGTCCCCTGGATTGAGTGCCATTGTTTTTTTGCTGTGCTTAGTTTGCTGTGATTGAGTAGATGGGTAAACGAATAGGGATCGCACTCTGGAGAAGTTCCGAAGGCGATTAATCCCAGCTTGACTTCTTAATTGTTTTTCTCTTAACTTGCGTCAGTACCCAAGACTAGGAGGAAGCCACACAGCTTTTTACAGTACGGTGCGATCGTTTATATTTCATAAAGCTCTGGTCAAGTGTTGCTGAAGACGAGATAAACTTTAGGTAAAGAATATCCCTTTTCTGTCACTTTACTTTTAACTTGAGGGGCTATATGGCGCTTTGCGCTTTGCGCTAGGGAATGGGGAATAGGGAATAGTACGATTCGTTCGCTAGAAACTAGACTAACTCGTTAGTTTAGGGGATTAGTGGCAAGGTTAACTACCTATGGGTTGATTGAAGATCGCTATCAACCCAGAAAAAATAGCAGAACCTTGACAGCTCAATCATCATGTAGATGCGATCCTTTATCAAGTCCTACCCTTTCTTGGAGTACAAGGATTTCTTGCTGCTGTAGAGGTGGTAACTCTCTGGTAGTGAGCGAGGAAAAAAGGCGGTATCTAATAGCCCGATTTGAAAACCCGTTGAGCAGGAGCTGATGGATAACTCCCATGAAGATGTGTCGGAAGCGTCGTCAATTCCAACCAGCCAAAGGGCTGATAGGCTGGAAACAAAAAGTTAACGGAAAGGGGTAAATAGATTTATTCCGCTATTTACAAGAAGACTAATCTTTCCCGGCGTACAGGATCATCCTAAAAGTTCAACTGATGGTGATTGGGAACGAAGTAACCCGCATCGGTTCTGTATAAAACAGTAGGAAAGCATCCGTAAGCCGATGGGGGAAAGGGTGTCTCTAGAAGCCAATGCCTTGAGTCATATCAAGGATATGCCCACAAGAGACGGATAATCAAGAAGTCTGGGGAGTCAGTAGCGATATTATGCTATGAACCCACTCATAAGTGAGGTATGGATGTAGTCGCCAAAACCGACCAGACAAGGAAAATCCAGAGTTTCTGCTGATGACAACAGCTTGATTATTCAGGAGCCGTGTGCGACTTTCATCGCACGCACGGTTTTGGAGCAGAGGGCAAGAAGGCGACTTCTTGCCCTCTGCTGTAACGGGAATAGAGAGATGTGGGGAGGTGGAGAATAGAATAAGTCTACTTTAAAGGTCTCCCTATCCCCCTATCTCCCCATCCCTAAAGGGCAGCAACTTGGATTTCAACAGTTGCGGTTACTTCAGGGTGCAGTTTAATTTCGGCACTATAGAATCCGAGTCTGCTGATTTCCGGTAGGGTAATGCCACGACGGTCTACTTCTTGGGCAGTCGTTTCCAGGATAACTTCAGCGACTTCTCGGTCAGTAACTGTTCCAAAAATAGCTTCTCCTTCGCCGACTTGTTTGCGAATAGTGAAGCGACCGATGGTTTCCAGGGCAGTTTTTCGGGCTTCAGCCTGACGTTTTTCTTCGAGTAGCCGTTGACGTTCTTTTTCTTTACGAATTTCGACTTGTTTGAGGATACCTGGGGTGGCACGCAGGGCTATACCGTGGGGAATGAGATAGTTACGGGCATAACCACGGGCAACATCTACCACATCCCCGGATTTGCCGAGTTTGCTTACATCTTTGTTTAATACAATTTGTACTCTTTTGCTCATGATGAGTTGGCTGTTCTCTAGTGAGTTAAGTTGGATCAAAGTCTTTCATTATATCCGACTTTGGGGGCGATCGCAATTCCTGTACTGATCCTTGATTGTTCAAAGCTCTAAAACAGGTCTTTTTTACCGCGAATGCGACTAAAGGTTTGCACGGGATCGGTGCTGTCAGCAGCCGCTTGTAAACTGGGTTTATCCCAACGCAGGAAGGGGTTGGTGAGTTTTTCCAGACCCAAGAAGGAGGGGACGGTGGGTTGGTTGTTTTGTCTGGCTTCCTTGACGCTGGCAAATCTCTCTTGTAATTTGGGGTTATCTCCATCTACCGTTAGGGCAAATTTGAGGTTGCTGAGGGTGTATTCGTGGGCGCACCAAATTTGGGTATTATCGGGAAGATTTCTTAATTTACTCAGAGAATTAACCATCTGGGCTGGGGTTCCCTCGAAGAGGCGACCACATCCACCGGCAAATAGGGTGTCTCCACAGAACAGATTTCCGGGTTCACGGGTATCTTTTGGAGAGAAGTAGTAGGCAATATGCGCTTTGGTATGACCGGGGACAAAGAAGATTTGTGCCTCTTGGCCTAAAATGGTGAGGCGATCGCCGTCTTCAAGAAAAAAGTGTTGTCCTGGAATTCTCCCCCGGTCTACAGCCCCCCCATAAACTTGCAGTTGGGGAAATCTCTCCATTAACTGTTGATTGCCTCCTATATGATCGCTATGATGATGGGTGTTAAGGATGGCGATTAGGTCTGCACCGAGCGGCGCTAGGCACTCTAAGACGGGCTGCGGTTGGGCGGGATCGACGACAGCAGCTTGGTTGAGGTGGCGATCGTGTAAAACAAAGATATAGTTATCGGAAAGAGCAGGAAGTCGGTAAACTTGCATAGGATCTTGAGGGTATACTTAAATGAACTTCAGAATTTTCCTCTTCTCTCCTATTGTAAGGGTAAGATGTGAGGTAAAGTTTTGATCCCCTAGAAAAGCCATCAAGATGACCCTTCCCCATGAGTAGCCTAAAACGTTATCACGCGATCGCCAACTAGACAAACCCTTTATGTCCCGTTCTCCATCTAACCAACCGAACTTGGTCGCCCATCAAGTGGTTAAAGGCATTCTTGAGAGAGGTCAACTGACACCGAAAGAATACTTGATTATCAGTTCTGCCCTGATCTCGAATATGAAACTGAATCAGGAGATGAAACAGGAGATTAACCGGATATTGGATGCTCTACAAACTGGACGGTTGAAATTAGTGGATTCTTGAGAGATAGAAAAAATGATACCAAAGATAGCTGTATTGATTCCGATCTATTGGGGGGATCGCCTGTGATGGAGACTACATCTAATGCCTTAAAAATTTCTATACTCGTCAGCGATCTTTCGCAAGCAGGTGCCGGTCGTTGGGGAGGAGCTGTCCGCACCTTTTTATTGGCCCAAGCATTAACTGAATTGGGGCATAACGTAGAAATTCTGGGCTTTAGTTTCGGTGAACCGCCAAATACCTCTGAGTCCAAGTATCCCATCGTTTGTGTACCTGGTGTCAACTATCCAGGTTTTTTCCGCTCTGCCCAAACCTTACTCAAAGCCATTCAAGGAGATATTCTGTATGCCCTAAGACCAAAACCTACCAGTTTTGGTTTAGCCTTACTCAAAAGAATGCAACGTCGTTGCTCCGTAATTGTAGATATTGATGATTGGGAATTAAGTTGGCACGGGGGAGACCAATGGCGCTATCCTCCCAGCTTAAAACAGTTTGGCCGCGATATTCTCAAGCCACAGGGAGCGCTGAGAATGCCCGATCATCCCCTCTATCTAAAATGGATGGAAAATCAAGTTTCTCTAGCTGATGCAGTAACGGTTCATACCCGATTTTTGCAGGAGCGTTTTGGTGGAGTTTATGTCCCCAATGGTAAAGATACAACCTTGTTTAATCCCCAGAATTATAATCCCGAAGTTTCCAGAGAGCGCTACGGACTTTCAGACTATCGAGTGCTAATGTTTCCCGGAGCGCCAAGACCCTACAAAGGCATTGAAGATGTTTTACTGGCTTTAGATAAACTCGATCAACCGGATTTGAGAGTCGTTATTATTGGAGGTAGTCCTTATGATAATTACGATCGCTATTTGCAAGAGAAATGGGGACGGTGGATTATTCAGATTCCCAAACTGCCTTATGAGAAAATGCCAGAGGTGGTGTCTGCGGCCCATGTAGTAGTCGTTCCCCAACGGAATACACCGGCAGCCTT
This sequence comes from Cyanobacteria bacterium UBA2566, assembly GCA_002340255.1. Lineage (GTDB taxonomy): Bacteria > Cyanobacteriota > Cyanobacteriia > Cyanobacteriales > Desertifilaceae > Roseofilum. Next base: position 18,382 of record DDLS01000008.1, on the reverse strand, counting down.
AGCCCAATTCCCGCTAAAATTGACCGATGCGATGGCTATGTCCAAGCCAGTTTTAGCGTCTAATGTGGGGGATTTACCAGAGATTTTAGGAGGAACTGGTTATTTAGTCGATCCAGAGTCTCCCAATCAAATTGCCGATCGGATTGAGTCTATTTTCAAGGATCTAGATTTAGCCAATGAACAAGGCCAAAAAAGCCGCAAAAGATGTATGGAAAACTATAATATTGAAGCCATGTCAAAAGAATTAAAAACTCTTATTGACAATCTTCGTAAACATAAAACTATATAACATTGAGATCAGGTCAAGAGGTACAGTATGTCATCTAGAGAATTTCTATTTAAGTATTTAAAAAAATATCCCATCCCCTTAATTAGCAACATTATCCTAGGATTCTCTGGAGCCATTTTTAATGGGGTCAATACTGCCCTGATTATTCCAGTTGTTCTTCAGATTGTGGGACAAGAAGTTGAACTAAAAGGTGCGCCTCCTGCGCTAAAATTTATCTTTGCACCCTTTCAAGGTATTCCTGAACCGTACCGACTAGGAGTAATGTTAGCCGCTATTGTATTGACGATTATATTGAAGGAAGGGGTAAATTATTTGCGTGCTATTGTGGCAGCCGCATTCAAGCGAAGAATGACCAATTGTATGAAGATTGATATTATGTCAACTCTTCTAGAAACAGATATTGATTTTTATAGTAAGAATAAGTTGGGTGATATCACGAAACGTTTAGGGGGAGATACAACACAAACAACAACCGCAATTAATTCATATGTGGATTTGACCATCTACCTAATCACCTCGTTTTTTTTCTTGTCTTTCCTCGTTTCTTTGTCCTGGCAATTGACCGTTATTTCAACTCTAATGATCGTTATGGTTGCCGTGGTTAACCAAGGTGTGGTCAAACGTTCTAAGCAGTTGGGAAAAGAAGTATCAAATCAGCAAAGGATGTACTCGATTAAGGTGTTGGAAGTTTTAGGTGGAATTCGATTAGTTAAGTCAGTTGGAAATGAGCAGCAAGAGTTTGGTTTAATTAAGAGGATGATGCTTAAGCTGGAGAAATTTAACTTCTTAGCGCAAAGTAATAGTGCCCTAATTAAGCCCTTAAGCGAAATTACAAATATATTTACAGTGATTTCTATTCTACTGGTCGGCCGTGCGTTTTTCTCCAGTCAATTAGAAAATTTGTCAGCGATTTTACTCACATATTTGTTTGTTTTGTTTCGGATGATGCCGGTGGTCAATTCGATCAATGGTGTCCGAAATACTCTGGCTAAAGCGTCAGCGAGTGTGGATTTTGCCTATGATATCTGGCGGCGTGATAATAAGCCGATTATGACTCAAGGAATTGTTCCGTTTAATGGGTTTCAGGATAAGATTCATTTCAAAGAGATATCATTTGCTTATCCCGGTCATAATCATTTGGTCATTAAGAAAGCTGATTTAGTCTTGTCTAGAGGGAAGAGTTTGGCGTTGGTGGGTTCGTCAGGAGCAGGAAAATCAACATTTGCAGATTTGTTGCCCAGATTTTACGATCCGACGGAAGGTTCTATTTTGATCGATGGCCGTGATATTCGTGAGTTTGAGCTGCGTAGTTTGCGAAAATCTATGGGGATTGTTAGTCAAACAACGTTTCTGTTTAATGATACAGTGAGAAATAATATTATTTATGCTCGTCCAGATGCTACGGAGGATGAGATGGTAACGGCGGCGAAACAGGCGAATGCTTATGATTTTATTATGCAATTGCCGAAACAATGGGAAACGGAGGTGGGCGATCGCGGTGTGATGCTTTCTGGAGGACAACGCCAACGGTTGGCGATCGCCAGAGCGCTGCTACAAGATCCGGATATCTTGATCCTAGATGAAGCAACGAGTGCGCTCGATACAGTGTCTGAGCGTATTGTCCAAGAGGCGATCGATCATCTGAGTCGCGATCGGACTACATTAGTCATTGCTCACCGTCTCTCCACCATTCAGAACGCCGATCAAATTGCTGTTTTAGATAAAGGTCAAGTGATGGAAGTCGGGACTCATCAGGAATTATTAGAAAAAAAAGGATTATATCATCGTCTGCATTCAATGCAATTTTCAGAAACAGAAGCATCAGAAACTACTGGACAGAAAAGGATTGACTATCAAACCCTATCAAAAGCATCTTACGAAGCTAGAACTCAACTCAATTCGATGATTGGTTCTTTACGATTATTAGCCGATGAGATTGTCGATACTCCAGAAGAACAATTAGAATTGACCGAAGAAGCCTATCGTTCAGCCATCAACTTACTCAGAACCTTTGAAGTATTTGAAAATAAGCTACGTTAAATTAAAACGGCACAACAAGAACACAACAAATTATGACCTTGATTTAAAGGCTAAACAACAGACTCCAACAAACTAATGTACTGTTGTGCTGCATCCGTCCAAGTCCAAAGAGATAGTTTTTCTTGTATTTTTTCTCGATTCAACTTACTCTTAGGATGATGAACAAATTTTTCTATACACGCAGCTAAAGCTTCTGCATCTCCTCGAGGGAAAAACTCAACTTGATCAAAACACTGATACAGTTTAACTTGCTCTTGAAATACCTCTAAATCTGAAGCAATAACCGGTAAACCTCTTGAAATTGCTTCCGAGAGAGCCAGACCAAAACCCTCATATTGTGACGGTATAATCACACAAGAGCAATGCTGATACCAATATTCTACCTGTTCATATTCTCCATAACCCAAACCGTTAAAATACTGCTCAATTAAATCTCTATTGTCTGAATAGACTTGATGGCATTGATTTAAATAATTAGAATATTCTTGAGTACTACTTTGCTGGGACAGGCTTAAACGCCCATTGACTAAAGCATCTGTTTCCTTACCGGTAAGTACAACCTGGAACTGAAGTTTTTTCTGAGCAACTTTTATCCCGCTTCTCAGTAACGTTAAGTGATCCTTATAAATTCCAAATGAAGAAGGAAAGTAAAATGTAATTCGATCGCTAGAGTTAACAGTTGTCTCTCTATCACTTTCCATCTTACGAATGGCGACCCCAGCATTAGGAATGGGTTTAATTTTGGATGAAAAACCAGGAAAAGTTGATATTATATCAGTCTTTGTCTTTTCAGAAACCGTAAAAACAAGATCGGATTTTTTCAGCCATGCTAACAAACTTTGATCGTACTCTCTCACATAATCTTCTGGATAGGTCATGGGGGCAAACCGCCAAAATACATCATGAGCGATCATTCCCAAAGGGATTTTGAGGTTAGGTGGCGTTAATCGATTGGTTAAAACATATAAACAATGGGTCGCTTGATACTTTTCAATTAATCCATTGAGTGCATTATGCTTGGACTGCTTGTTTCTAACTTTCTTTATTTTTTTCTCCAGTTGTTTGATTTTAAATATCTTTGATCCTGAAATTAAAATTCTTAAAAAAGATAAAAGTATATTCTTTGGCGGGACAAAAGATTCGTAAACTATGATCTCAGAAGAGGGTAGTATTTTTTGAAAATAATGAATATCTTTTTTAGGTAAAACTATAATAACTTTTTCTATTTTCTTAGAAAATTCTTCAATAAGAGAGATAATTACTCGCTCGACACCACCCGATCGATAATATTCAATGGGGATAATTAGTTTCATCTTAGTTGAGTGAGCCATATCTACAAAAAAATCCAATATTAAACTTAATTATACTGATTTTTTAACCAAATAGGTGCAACTTTTCCCCAGGTCTCTTCTTGAGCTAACTGCTGAAACTGTTCGCGAATTAACTGCAATTTTTCCGGGTCTTCCCGCATTAACTCAATTACTTTATAGGCTACTGCTTCTTGCGTTTCCTGAGATTCTGGATCTCCAGAAACCTTTATACCATAAGATTTTTCACCTAAAGCGGCTAAATCAGTCATGACTGGAATACAACCAACCATTGCTGATTCACGCACAGAAATACAATCAATTTCTGGATAGGTACAACCATAATAATGAATCAATGATTTTGCTTTTTCCTCTAGAATCTTATCTTGAGAAACACGACCGCGATCAAACACACCAGGCTGATTCATCAGATCGATCATTTTTTTTCTCCACTCAGAGTGTTTCGGGTGATTATCTCGCTTTGTAAACCCATAGAATAAGTGAAGTTCTGCTTCAGGAATTTCTTGTTTAATAATCGGCCACCCGTAAGTTAGCATATACTCTAATCCTCGATAGTAGCGCGAGCCATAGATTAATTTGTAGGGGGTTTTAGGTGTATTGTATAATGGGCTAATATCTTCACTCACTCCATTGTTGATGACGACAAATTTATCATCATTAAACTGGGGCAATAGTTGGCGTTGATAATGACTCTTAGAAAATATTTTATCAAAAGGTTCTAATCGTTCTGTTGTAAAGGCTTTAGCCGGGCCTAGAGTATCATGCCAATCTAACCAAAGGTTCTTGGCATTAATGGGATGCTGGAGTAAGGTAGAATGTCTCCAAATAATCACGGTATCAAAGCGATCGCACCAATTGAATTTATAATAGTTGACATATTCTACTCCATCATAAAGTCCCTCTTGATCGCCACAATTGCTATACACCGTGACTTGATATCCTAACTTCACCCATTCTCTGGCCAGATAAATAACAGCCGCATGAGAACCACTTGCACCAGTTTTCAAGCTATTTGGAGTTAATCCTTCATGGTGGTTCCCGGTATAATAAACGATTGAATGAGGAGACCATGTTTTAGCCATTATCTTCTTATAAAGAGTCTGAAGATTAGGGAGTCTTTGCTTAACCCATGCTTTGATTTTTTTCATTGGCCGTACTTTATGTCATGGAGATAGTGAAGATTTCTTTATTTTCTGTCTCTAGTCTAAACAGGTGGTCTATGATGAGCATGGATAATTAAGGGATGATCGAAACAGTCAATCACTTCGGAGAGTCTAACCAAAACTGGGTAATATTACAACTATATCATAACGGATGTATTCAAGTATGGGTTTCATGAACATCTATCAAAAAACGCTTGGGAAGGTAAAGTCACAAATAAAACTTATAAACCAGGGCTTAAAATCTAAACTATGGCCAGATAAGTCTATTGTATACTATACGGGAGATACTGATTATCAATGGTCTCCAGAAAGTCTAAAAACGGGATTAGGAGGTGCAGATGCCCGCATTGTCTATTTATCTCGTGAATGGATTAAATTAGGTTATTCTGTTACTGTCTATAATAATTGTGGATCTCAACAAGGATTGTATGATGGAGTCCAGTATTATCACCACACCCAATTTAATCCTTGCGATTCTTTTGATACGTTAATTATGTGGCAGTTTGCCTGGCGAATTAAATTCCCGATCAAAGCAAAACGGGTTTGGCTCGATTTAGGTTCTGTTCTATTGCCAGAAGAAGTGACCTATGAAAAACTAAAAGGCTATGATAAGGTATTCTGTAAAAATTTCTTCCATCGATCCTTATTACCAGAAATTCCAGATCGCCAAATTGCGATTATCCCCAATGGATTCGATCCCTCCTTCCTTAAATTTTGTGGACAAATCAAAGATCCCGATAAAATTATCTACGCATCTAATTATATCCGAGGTCTAGAAAGAATGTTAGAATTTGGCTGGCCCTTGATTCACCAAGAAATTCCTGAAGCCAAACTTCATATTTACTACGGTTGGCCGAGACAAATTAAAGAAGATTGGAAACAGAAAATGGAAACATTGATGCAACAACCGAGCGTAATTGAACATGGAAAGGTAGGTCGCGAACAGCTTATGGCCGAGAAAGCTACTTCTAATATTAATTATTATGGATGTACCTTTGAAGAGCTTGATTGTAATACAGTGCGAGAATCTGCCCTAGTGGGTGCTGTCCCTGTAACTACCGATTATGCCGGACTGAAAGATAAAGAATATTGTGTTAAAGTACCAGGGAATCCTTACACGAAAGAAACCCAAGAAGCAGTAGCTTGGAAAATTATAGAGCTGATGCGAAATCCTTCAGAACTGCAAGAGATCCGCGAACGGTTTTCCAATCTCGTTAAAAATGAGACTTGGGAACAGGTGGCCCAACTCTGGTTAAATGAACAATAGAAATTTAGAGATAAAACCATGACCCTACCTAACTTTTTATTGATTGGCGCAGCTAAATCAGGAACATCTTCTTTATATTACTACCTTAAGCAGCATCCACAAGTCTATATGCCAGCGTCTAGAGATCAAAAAGAACCTGATTTTTTTACTCTAGAAGGAGAAGATATTAATCGTATTGGTCCCAATGGCACTCATGCGATGACGAATGCTATTACTGATTTGGAAAGCTATCAGGAGTTGTTTGCAGGGGTAACCCATGAGAAAGCGATAGGAGAAGCATCTACGTCATATATTTACAGTGAAAAAGCAGCTCAAAGAATTCATCATTATATTCCTGATGCCAAGTTAATTGCAATTCTCCGACAGCCAGCAGAACGGGCGTTTTCACATTTTTTATTTTCTTTGAGTAATGGAAGAGAACCGGTTCCAGATTTTGCTAAAACTCTGAAAGAAGAAGAGGATAGGATTGCCAAAAATTGGAGCTTTCAATGGCATCATAAACGCCGGGGATTTTACTATGTTCAGTTAAAGCAGTACTTCGATATTTTCGATGCGAAGCAGATTCGAGTGTATCTCTATGACGATTTGATTGAAGATCCAACTGGACTGATGAAAGAGGTTTTTCAATTTTTAGAAGTAGAGGATAACTTTTTTCCTAATGTGAGCAAGAAACATAACCCTACTCGTGTTCCCAAAAATCAGACAGTGAATACTCTGCTGAATAGACCTAATCCTGTTAAAACAGTGGTGAAAACTTTATTACCGATGAAGTTTCGTAAAAGCATTGCTGATAGGCTGAAACAGCAAAATTTAGGGAAGCCTAAATTATCTCCCAAGCTACGCAAGGAACTGACAGAAGAGTATCGGGAGGATATTCTGAAGCTTCAAGAGTTGATTGGACGAGATTTATCGAAGTGGTTGGAGGGTTGAGGAGTTAGCGAACATGAGCAATTATGATAACTTACCTCCCATCTATTTTTACCTTCCTCAAGCAGACTGGCGTGACAATATGCCAGATAGCTCAAGTGAGCTTTGCCAAAAAGGGTTTGGGAAAGGATTAGATCGTGGAATTTATTATTGGACATTACAAACTTATTTACATCTAAAGGGAGATGGTTTTCCCTGTAGCTTAGTTGGAGAAATGCCAGATGAAGGGATTGTCTTAGCTCATCGAGATTCATTAAAGTATGAACTAAGACCAACAAAAAAAATGTTGATGGTATGCATGAAAGCAGATCAAGCAGTTCATCCTTATGCTCACATGCATATTGTCCAAAATCCAAGGGAAACTCAAGTTGTTAAGAATAGCCATTATATTCTTCATTGGCCTCAACCTGGGTTAATTCCTCGCGATCGCGATCGCGACGATCGCTTTGAAAATATCGCTTATTTTGGCATCAGTTATAACCTGGCTCCAGAATTAAAAGATCCCTCCTGGTCTCAAACCCTTGCAGAGATGGGGTTAGAATGGAATATTGTACCCAAAGAGCGATGGCATGATTACAGTGATGTAGATGCTGTAATTGCAGTCCGTACCTTTGAAGCAACCGAAAGCTATCTGTGGAAACCGGCAACTAAACTCTACAACTCTTGGCGTGCAGAGGTTCCCGTCATTTTGGGAGCTGAATCAGCGTTTCAAGCAGAACGGCGCAGTGAACTCGACTATATTGAGGTTAAATCTCTAGAGGATGCGATCGCTGCCATTAAGACATTGAAAGATAATCCACAGTTGCGGAAGGAGATGATCGCCAATGGTTGCGATCGCGCTCAAAGGACCAGCATTGAAACCATTCTCTCCTCTTGGAAAACCTTCCTCACTGATATTGCCACACCTGCCTATCAACGTTGGATAGAATCCCCTAATCTGTTCAAATGGATGTACATTCAACAACACTATTGGTTGATTAAAGCAGAAGCGATGAAGAAACGGTTACAGTCTTTAACTTTCTAATCCCATGCATAGGGTTGATTGAATTCACCCGCAATAGAATTGAAAATTTCTAGTTTTTCTTCTCGCAGCTCTTTTTTCCATCTTAAATCCAATTTGATTCCTAAATCAATCTTTTCATAATACTCACCATGAGTCTCTTTCACCTTATCTAACATTTCTTGCTGTTGATAACGCCTCACTAGGGAGTAGGTTCCATCATTCCCTGAAATATCATGATGATCGTATTTCCAATATTCAATCATATCCGGCGTAAACTCTATCTCCAGAAACTCACAAATCTTCTGGACTGTTACGTGAGGATCGCTTGCTAACTGTTCATAAGCCACTTCAATTTTCTTCCCTCGGTCAAAAGATTCGTAAAACTCCTGCCTCCGTTTTGTTTTGTTCATCCAATTTTGAGTGAAAGTAGCCATATCTCTTTGAGGATATTTCCTTAGATATGAATTGACAATAGCGCGGCCATCTCTGACTAAATTTAACAAATAGGCTTCAACTTCACCTGTTTTAAACTCTTTGGCTTTCGTCTTTCTATCGACCCAAACCCAATATTTACTGGCATCAATAATAACTTCTTTACCCAATTGCGCCAACATGAAGGTGTACGGCTTAAACACTCGATCTTTCCCTAAGAACTCACGAATATTTTTCTCTAACTTTAGGGGGATATAGGGAGTGACTCGGGTATCACCTAATCCAATGGATAACTGTTTTAAACCTGAGTTACCAAATGTTCGATCCCAAAACTCAGAATTACAGTTCACACAATCAAGATACAATCCTTTTCTGTAGCGATTAGGTAGATTCCCTAATTCTCCAGCCGAAAAGCATTGAGGATGACTCCCTAATATAAGAGCAAGTAGACTCGAACCACAGTGACCGGCTCCAATAATAAATAAAACTTTTCTCTTACTCATTTTTTAACCCATCATTTTTCATCAACACCAATTCACTAATCCCACTCATAGGGCTTATTTAAATCTCCAGCAATAGCATTAAATATTTGCAAGCTTTCTGGAGATAATTCATTTTTCCAACGCAAATCTAATTTGATTCTGAATTCCGGATCTTGATAATAATCGCCATGACTATCTAGGTTTCGTGAGGTTTGCCCTCTATACTTGGCAATTAAAGCACTTGTGCCCCGACTTCCCACAATATGATGATGATCGTGCTTCCAATATTCAACCATATCTGGACTAAATTCAAGGTTTAGCCAATCACAGAGCGATTTGACAACTTCTTGGGGATTACTTACTAATTCTTCATAGCGAACAGTTACTTTCTTATTCTCTGGAAACTGATTATAAAACTCGTGGTATTCCTTTAAAAGCGTAACCCATCTGTTACTTATTTCTTCTACTGTATCTTTTTTAAGTCGTAGATAAGAATTCAGCACGGCTCGACCATCACGAACGTTATACACTAAATAAGCGTCAATCTCCTGCTGTCTAAATTCTCTCGCTTTAAGTTTATTAGATATCCAATGAACTGTTTTACTAGAATCAGTTAGAATGTCAGCTTGTGTTTTAGAAAAGAGTATAGTGTAGGGATTCAGTATTTGATCGTTACCTAGCCATTCTCGAACTGTTCTCTCAACTTTCAAAGGGATATACTGATGTAATCGGTGATCTGATAATCCAGATGCTAACTGCCTTAATTCCGTTTCAGTGAACTTATCTTGCCAAAAGGTGCTACCTGGTGAAGCCCAAGCCCAGTTTTGTTGCGTTTTTCCTAGAATTTCAGGTAATTTACTAATTTCACCTAATGAGAAAGCTTTAGGATGGCTGCCAAGCATTAGTTCCACTAGGGTTGATCCTGAGCGACCAATGCCCATTATGAAGATAACTTTCTTTTTCATGAATTGGTATACGACATTCTTATATTAAATGGTGTCATAAATTTAGACAATTGTCAAGAAGTGACCCCTCATTAAGATCTTTCAAAATGACTCTAGTTAATAGTTGTCAAAACTATCTTCGATGAGTAACAATAAACAAAAGAAACCAGACAGACTTAATGTTTTGGTAGCCCGATCTCTAGTATGTCCTTGTGTATTCAATCCTATGACTCATGGAATCTATACATCTGCTAATGATGTGGTTTACGATCAACTGGTTGCACTGCTGAACAGTATAGAAGTCAATGTTGGTGCTGATACACCCGTCTGTGTTATTGCTTATGACGATCGCCTGGATCGCGTCAAAGCAGAAATTAGTCGAAGAAAAAATGTAGAATTACTCAACAATCCAGAGATCTTTGCTCCTTGGGAAGAATTTTCCTACGAGGTCTGGAAAGCGCATCCTAATGTACTACAACAGTGGGAAGCCCAGGGCATTCAGGGGGTGCGTCGTATCGGAATGAACCGTCGCTACTGTGCGTTTGACCCAAATAGTCCGTTTGAAAAATTTGTCTATTTTGATGCTGATGTATTGGTTCTCAACTCCCTAGATTTCGTCTTTGAGGAACTTAATCATCATGATTTCGTTGTCTATGATTTCCAGTATAAAGACCCCTCTCATATTTATAATTTAGAGAGTTCTAAACTATTTCAAATCTTCCCCCAAGAACGAATTCGTCAAGAGATTTTCTGTGCTGGATTTTATGGATCTAAACGAGGATTATTATCGATTGAGCAAAGAAATGAGCTGGTTGCTCACCTGCAAGCTGGAGAAGCCGAGATTTTATACCCATCAGCCCCTAATCAATCTGTTCTCAATTATATGACCATGCGATCGGGTTTGGACATTTACAACTTTTCCCTACACCTGCCGCAAGAACAGACCACCGGATGTTCCGTAACTTCTCCTCACTTTAAGGAACGGGATCATTTGCTCTATGATAAAGAGACACAGTTAACGTACCTCCACTATATTGGGCTTTCTTCCAAGATATTTACTCGTCTGTGTGCTGGGGAAAACTTAGACTTTCCTTATCGAGACTTATTCTTACACTATCGTTATTTGCACGAACCTGAAAATCGACCACAGTTTGTTGGTAAACCTAAACCCTATAACCCCCCTCCCACATTTATGGAGAAAGTATTGCGTAAATTAGGAATTAAAAAATCTAGGAAATAATTATGAACCAAGGAATTTATATTGTCGCGAATAATAAAGTGAAAGAGAATGCGATCGCCCTCTTAAACAGTATTCGCATGTACGATCCTGGTGTCACTATTTACATGATACCTTTCAATGAGGATTATCAGGAAACTGCTCAAATCCTGGCAGAAAAACATAATGTTCGCATTTTTCCTGATTTAAATCTCGTAGAAGAATTTACAATAAAAATTTCTGAAATATTCGATCGCGATTTTCTGGCATTACCCAATAAAATGCGAAAGCTCGTCGCCTGGTTCGGCCCCCTAGATGACTTTCTGTATATCGATACTGATATAATTGTCTTTGAAAAGATGTCTGATATCCTATCTTACCTATCAGAATATGGGTTTATTTGTTGTGATTATCATCACTCCGGTCGAGGATTAAATGATATTTTCTCGCCCTTAATTAAAGACCACAAGATCTTTACCGGTGAAGAACTACAGGATGTGTTCAATAGTGGGTTTTGGGCCTCTAAAAAAACCGCTATTTCTCAAGAGCAGATGTATAAACTCCTGAAAGACTGTAGCCAACATCGAGAATACTTTGATTTTTCCTCCCAAGTCACTGACCAACCTATTCTCAACTACCTGGTTCTCAAATCAATTGCCAAACGTTTAAACTTAGTGAAGCAACCAGAAGGAGTACCGGGAAGTTGGGCCGGATCGGCACATTTTGAAGAAAAAGACCATATTTTATATGATAAAGGGAAGCGATTAATGTATCTTCATTGGGCGGGAAGTCCCATGAGACAGGGTGGTCCTTATAGAGAGTTATGGAGATACTACCGTTATCTCGGCGATCCCAATCCTCCGGCTGATCCTCCAGCGCCTAAAGCTGAACCGCAATGGAGACAGAAACTGAGAAACCTTAAGAAAACTATCCTCAGTTAGTTCATCTCCTATAATTGTGCAGGAATAAGAACAAAAAATTATCTTGGTAATGACTAAAGTAATTGTAACTGGCGTAGCCGGTTTTATTGGTTCTACCTTAGCTGAAACCTTACTCAATCAAGCTCAAGAAGTCATTGGTGTCGATCAATTTAACAATTATTATGACCCAATGCTGAAACGCCGGAATGTTAGTCGTTTTGAAAATCATCCTCAGTTTACCCTTATAGAAGGAGATATTCAAACCTTAGATTGGAATTCCTTATTCACTGATGTAGAAGTAGTTTATCACCAAGCAGCGCAAGCAGGAGTGCGTGCGAGCTGGGGGCAAGGGTTTCGCTCCTATACGGAACGGAATATCAATGCGACTCAGATTATGCTGGAAGCAGCGAAAAATTCCACGACGTTGAAGCGGTTTGTTTATGCTTCGACCTCATCAGTGTATGGAAACGCGGAAACCTTTCCGACTTCAGAACTCATTCCTCCCCAACCGGTTTCTCCCTATGGGATCACAAAATTGGCGGCGGAACGATTATGTGTCTTATATCACCAAAACTTTCAGGTTCCGTTTACGGCTCTACGGTATTTTACGGTATATGGTCCCCGTCAACGGCCGGATATGGCGTTCCATAAATTTTACAAAGCAGTGTTGGAAGACCGGGCGATTGATGTCTATGGAGATGGTCAACAAACAAGGGATTTCACCTTTATTCAAGATGCTGTAGCTGCGAATATAGGGGCTGCAACCGCTCCTGATGCAGTTGGAGAGATTTTTAATATTGGTGGAGGGAGTCGGGTCGTACTGATGGATGTGCTCGATACGATGGAAAAAATTGTTGGTCAGCCTATCCGTAGAAACCACATCGATCGCGCCATGGGCGATGCTCGTCATACCAGCGCTGAGGTTTCCAAAGCCAAGGAATTGCTGGGATACCAGCCCCAAGTGTCTTTAGAAGAAGGCTTAACTCAGGAGTGGGAATGGGTGAAGGAACTTTATAGTTGATCGAGGTAAGGGGCCCCTAGCCCCTTGTCTTCTCATAAAATGAGGTTTATGAATTCAGGAAATCCTGTTGGTTGGCATTTTTCTGATATCCATTAACCAAGTTTTTCTCCACTAATAATAAATACGGGATCGACGGCGGCAAAAACTTGATACATGCCTCGTTTTTCCAAACGATTAACCCCAGATTGAACTACTTCTATATGTCTCACTTGTAGCTGGGCAAACCCTTCAGATAAAGCGTATAAACTTTCTAACGATCCGGCGGTTGCCACAATCCGTCCTTCTGGGAGTAACAAATTCCAGACGGCTTCTAAAATCTGTTTAACTGACCGTCCGCCTTCCATACAAACTCGATGGGGACGCAGGGGAATATTTTCTAAACATTCGGGGGCATTCCCTTCAATAATTTCTACATTATTAACTTCAAAGCGATCGCAGTTTCGACGAATTAATCTGGCTACCTCGTCATCTCGCTCGACGGCAAAAATCTGTCCTTCAGGACACAACAGCCCCGTTTCCACGGGAATTGTACCGGTTCCTGCACCAATGTCCCACAAAATTGAATCCTTACGCAATCGCAGAGCAGAAATCAATAATAATCGGATCTCCCGTTTACTTAAGGGAATACCAGGTAACCTCTCAAATAGATCGTCGGGGATACCAGGAGAAACAAAGGGCCAAAGGGACATAAAGGGTGATCCTACCATCAGAGAGAAAGCTAGAGCAAATTTTATCGTACTGGATTCTCCCCTCTTTACTATTGCCTAACAACTTTTAAAGTTTTCAGGGTGGGATCGCTACACCCGGAGATCGTCCCTCCTAGGGATAGGACTTGTTGTAGATAATCCAAGGCTGACATATTAATCATTTCACCCGGCATGATTGCGGGAATGCCAGGAGGATAGGGACAAATGATTTCTGCACAAATACGCTCATCTGTTTGTTCTAAAGGTAAGGTTTCTGTTTGAGAGAAAAAGGCTTGACGAGGAGAAAGGGTAGGACTAATTAAAAATGAAGATGGATGGACAAATAAACATTCTTCTTGCCATCGTTGTAATACGGTGGGATCGGAGGAACACTCATGAGTCCCTTGGGTTGGGCAAATTTGGGCTAATCCTTGGACTAATTGATCGATATCAGCCTGAGTGTTGCCCAGACTAATAATAAAGGTTAAAGACTGGGCAGAGGGTAATTCAGCAATAACCCCGTGGCGATCGTGTAACAGTCGATCGGCTTGATAGCCGGTTAAGCCGCAAGAGGTGACTTTAACATTTAAGCGAGTGGGATCTAAAGCAAGAAACCCCTTGCTGATTTTGGTCTCTAAAACTTTTAATTGAGGAATGGTTTTTAGGCTTTGTTGTGCCCGTTCTGCTAACTGTAAGGTTTGAGAAATCAAGCTCTCTCCTTGGAGAGCCATTTGCTGACGAGCAGCATCTAAAGAGGCGAGCAGTAAATAACTGGGGCTGGTTGATTGGAGCAGTTGGAGCGATCGCCGAATGGCTTCCGGCTCAATCCGCGCCCCTTTCAGATGAAGCATTGAGGCTTGTGTCATCGCTCCTAAAACCTTATGACTCGATTGAATCGCTACATCCGCGCCACAAGATAGGGCCGAAGGAGGTAAATCTGGATGGAAGTGAAAATGGGGGCCATGGGCTTCATCTACAATCAAGGGAATATGAGAGTCATGGCATAACTGAGCGATCGCCTCCACATCTCCACAAACCCCCTGATACGTTGGATAAACCATCATCACTGCCTTCGCATCGGGATGTTGGGTCAACGCCTTCTGGATCGACATCGGCGTAACACTATTGACCATATCCCAATCCGGATCGTACTCCGGATTAACAAAAATCGGCATCGCTCCAGAGAGAATTAATCCAGAAATTGCCGAACTATGAATATTTCGGGGTAAAATGATCTTCTCGCCACTGGTGCAAGTTGCCAAAATCGCAGCCATTACACCGACTGTCGAACCATTGACCAAAAACCAGGTTCGATCGGCACCAAACGCTTGAGCTGCCAAATCTTGGGCTTCTCGGATTGTCCCATCTGGAGCATATAAATTATCCAGATCCGGCAATTCCGATAAATCCGCTTGAAAGACCAAACTCCCAAATAAATCAGCCAAAGGGCGAGAAATACCAACTCCCCGCTTATGGCCAGGAGTATAAAACGGAGCGTGAGGGTGGGTCACATAGTGGCGAAGCGCATCTAAAATGGGGGTTTTGGCTTGAGACACTTTGGTAAATCCTATAACTTTCAATCAACCCAGTTGGCGATCGGTACACACTTAAATCAACTTAACAACCTGAAACTTCATTAACAAACTCCACTAATGCTCAGAGCTGGAATTGTTGGACTGCCCAATGTGGGCAAATCAACGTTATTTAACGCCTTAGTCGCCAATGCTAAAGCACAAGCGGCTAATTTTCCATTTTGTACAATTGAACCCAATGTTGGGGTGGTTGCCGTCCCTGACGAACGCCTGTCCGTATTGGCTAAAATTTCCCAATCGGAACAAATCGTTCCCACGCGGATTGAATTTGTTGATATTGCTGGTTTAGTCCAAGGAGCCAGTCAAGGTGAAGGCCTGGGTAACCAGTTTTTAGCCAATATTCGAGAAGTAGATGCCATTGTGCATGTGGTTCGATGCTTTGAAAATGATGATATCATTCATGTTTCCGGTTCTGTCGATCCGAGTCGGGATATTGAGGTGATTAATCTAGAGTTGGCCCTAGCTGACTTGAGTCAAGTTGAACGGCGATTAGACCGCGCTCGTAAGCAAGCCAGAGGTAATAAGGACGGCCTGGTCGAAGTGAGTGCCCTGGAAAAACTACTTCCTGTCTTGAATGAAGGAAAATCTGCCCGTTTAGCGTCTTTGAATGAGGAAGAACTCGACAGCATTCAAGGTTTGGGTCTGTTAACGGCTAAACCGATTATTTATGCAGCGAATGTATCTGAAGATGATTTAGCCGAAGGTAATGAATGGGTAGAGGTGGTCAAACAAATGGCGGCCCAAGAAACGGCCCAAGTAGTGACCATTTCCGCCCAGGTGGAGTCAGAGTTAATCGAATTGCCACCAGAAGACCGGGACGATTTTCTGGCCAGTTTGGGCGTAGAGGAGGGCGGTCTACAATCGTTGATTCGTGCCACCTATACCCTGTTGGGATTACGTACCTACTTGACCACTGGGCCCAAGGAAACCCGCGCTTGGACCATTCAAGCTGGGATGACGGCTCCCCAAGCTGCGGGCGTAATTCATTCCGATTTTGAGCGGGGATTTATTCGGGCTGAAACTATTGCGTACCAGGATTTAGTCAGTAATGGTTCTATGAATGCAGCCAAGGAAAAAGGGCTGGTACGCAGCGAGGGTAAAGAGTATGTGGTGCAAGAAGGAGATGTGATGTTATTCCGGTTTAATGTTTAAAGTGGGGAGTGAGGCGTGCGGAAATTGGCTCAGGGGGGTTGAACAAATCTTCTAAGATAGATCGAATGTATGCTTGTTTTGCATGTTCCCTGTTTTTAAAGATGACAAAATCCAATTCTAGCGATCGCCAGCCCCCCGAGTCTAAACCGGAACCCAAGCCAGAACTCTCCTTAACTCCCCCTAAAGTTCAACGGCCCAAACCCCCGGAAATTGTTCAAAGACCTCGAAGACCTCAAACTACGCCCTCAGCGAAACCCGAGGCGACACCTGAGGTGAAACCCGAGGCGAAACCCGAACGAGCCTCTAAAGTCCCTAAACCCCGTAAAGTTCAGGATGCTCCCCGATTGCCAAAAATGGAACAACCAGAACCCGTACCCGAATATGGAGGACGCAAAGCAGGCGATCGGATTGTTCTGCCCTATAGCGGTAAAAGTGTGGAGATTAGCCACTTTTATGAAACCGCCGGCCACTGGTATGCGGCCTTTGAAGTGGGCTGTGTTCGGGCTGATTTATTAGAAAAATCTTCTTAACCCTTGACAGATGATCGAAATGTGATAAACTGTGGTTGGTGGTGAGGAGTAAAGTGAAAGGAAAACGCGCTTGGGGTCGAAACACGGCCAGACTCCCAGGCGCTTTTCCTTTTTCTTGAAGAATTTAACTAACAGGAAAAATATCTTAAGTCTGGGTAGGTTAAGCAGATCGATCCATTAAAATCCAGGGTGACGACAATGGATTAATGATATTGGTGGCGATCGCACTATGACCGAAACAACTCAAACCCTACCCCCTAACTTAGATAAAATTGTCAAACGCTTCCAACGCTCTCAAGACCCAAAGCGTCGCATCGAGCAACTCATTGACTACGCCAAGAAATTACCTCCCTTTCCAGACACAGATAAAGTCGAAGAAAATAAAGTCCCGGGTTGTGTCTCCCAAGTCTATGTCACGGCGACCCTAGAAGACGGGAAACTACACTATCAAGCCGATTCTGATGCCCAGTTGACCAAAGGCTTAGTGGCATTACTCGTCAGAGGATTAGATGGATTAAGCCCTGAAGAAGTCGCCACTCTCTCTGGGGACTTCATCCAAGAGACGGGATTATGTGTAAACTTAACGCCGTCTCGGGCTAATGGGTTTTACAATATCTTTGAGACGATGAAAAAAAAGGCGATCGTCGCTTCTATGAACAACTAGACCCTCCACAAGACTGTTAGTTTGGGTAGCACGCTCTACCCTCGTTTCCCTATTCCCTATGAATACCCGTATTGGAATTGTAACCGCCTCAGACCGAGCCAGCGCAGGAGTCTATGAAGACCTCTCTGGAAAAGCCATTATCGACCGACTAGAAGAATATCTCACCAGTCCCTGGGAATCCGTCTATGAGGTCATCCCAGACGACTATGACACCATTAAAACCACCCTTATTTCCCTCATTGACGATCGCCACTGCTCCCTCGTTGTCACCACTGGAGGCACCGGACCCGCTCCCAGGGACGTAACCCCGGAAGCCACGGAAGAAGTCTGTAACAAAATGCTGCCAGGCTTTGGGGAACTCATGCGTTCCGTATCCCTGCAATATGTTCCCACAGCCATCTTATCGCGACAAACCGCAGGCATTCGCGGCAGTGCTTTAATTGTTAATCTTCCCGGTAAACCGAAATCCATTCGCGAATGTTTAGATGCTGTATTTCCCGCCATTCCCTACTGTTTAGACTTAATTGGCGCACCCTATCTAGAGTGTAATTCGGACGTGATTCAAGTCTTTCGACCGAAGAAAAAGTAATATCAAATTCGATTAAGGTTGAGACACAACAGTTTATCTACAACAACGATACAGCGCTTTGCGCTGTCACGGAGTACAGTATCATTGAGATCAGTCATTGCGAAGGTCACGCAAGTGGAATGAAGCAATCGCAAAAT
>DDLS01000032.1 GCA_002340255.1 Cyanobacteria bacterium UBA2566 | reverse complement strand
TCGGCAGAGTGACAAAAGAGGGATATTAATTCAGTAAATCCCCAAATACTCCTACACTTATGCCTCATAAAAACAAGACAGAGTAGGGAGGAAAACTATTCATCCCTACTCGAGCTTCTGGATTCAATCGTCTAAATATGCAGAATATAGATTCCGTCGATCGTAATTCAGAACTAAACTAACTCAGTAATCTTGAGAATTTTTCCACCCCTCTTGTGGATGGTCTGAACTTCCTGAGACATTTGACTGTAGTTAACTAGAGATTCCTGACGGGTCAACTTGTTGAGCCGAGCAGCAGCTTTTGAGCTAGAAAATACAATCCGAAAGCGCTTTTCTGTATTGCCATAAGAGGCTCCATTTCCTACAGTGGGAAGTTCGATGGGAGTGGCTACATTCGCTGCTATAGAAGTGATTAACCGAGCTGAGTTACCGCTATCATTGGCCGCCGGTCCACGTAATAGAGAAAACATCCGGTTAAAGGTTTCATTTTTCAATCCCACCACTGAACGAATGCTACGCGGATAAGGCACAACATGATCGCCAAAATTCTCAACATACTCCTCACTGTCAATGTAGGAGTCAATCTCAGCGGCGTATCCTTGCTGATTATAGATTTGGACATGCTCGGCAATTTCTTCCTGTGACTGGGGAGCGCGACCCAAGAAATGCTTGAAGTTTAACTCGATAAAGCGGTACTGGGGGGAGGAGTGGAAGAAAAGGTCTTGATACAGACTCGATTGGGCTACAGCCCTGACAAAATCACGAACAGTAATGTCTCCATTGCGCAATAAGGATTCAGCACTAGAGAGGCGATCGCCCTCCATCAAATGCTGATTTCCCAATACCTGTTTATAAACCGCCCGAACGATCTGTTCTAGCTCTGCTTCGTCAGCATTAGGACGAAGTTCTAGAGGTTCAACTTCAAAAGCATCTAAGCCCAGAGTTGCTGTCGTTAAATTTCCCATTGTTTTTAAATAAAGCTAATTTCTGATATTTGACCGAATGGCCATAACTTCTGCATCCTAAACGATGGGGATTTCTCCAGGTCGTTAAATGAGAGAGAATTTCATAAAACTTTACACTCTTATGGCTTGACCCTAAGACAGGGTCAGGTTATAGGTAAAATAACCGTTAAGGTTGTGCCCCCATTGATCTGGCTATCAACCTGAATGCTTCCCCCCTGTAATTCCACGCATTTTTGAGTCACGACTAACCCTAATCCTGTACCGGGAATATTGCCGACATTGTGACCGCGTTGGAAGGGTTCAAAGAGGTGTTGTCGATCTTCTGGGGAAATGCCAATGCCGCGATCGCAGATTTCAAAGATAATTTCCTGCTGCTCAAAGGTTAAGCGTAGTTCTACATCGCTACCAACCGGAGAATATTTAATCGCATTAGACAATAAATTAGAAAGAATCGATCGCAGCAGTTTCTCATCCAAATTCACCCAAGCCGAATCTTCGATACAGATGAATTTGAGGGAATACTGATGACCAGCACTGAACTGAATTTCTTCGAGCAATTGGCGACAGAAGTGAGGCAAATCCAGGGTTTGGGGATTAAATTCCAGTTTGCCCGCTTCCGCACGATTAATGGTGAGAATATCATCAAGCAGGTGTACCATTTGTTTAATGGATTCTTCAATCCGCCGTAAATTCCTAGAGCGCTTGACGGGATCTTCCGGTCGATTCAGATGAGAAGACTGTTCTAATAATTGGGCCGCCGCTAGAGCTGTACTCAGAGGGGTGCGAAACTCATGGGAAGCCATGGAGAAAAAGCGAGTTTTCAGAGTATGGAGTTCTTTTTCCTGTTCTAGGGCAAGTTTGACCTCGTTTAATCTCTTGCGAGCCGTAATATCGCGGGAATTTACAACAATTCGTAGCGCTGGAGAAGTGCCCACTCCATTTTCACTCGCCGATCCATCGCTATGGGTAACAGCTTCTAGGATACGCCAAGATCCATCTTGATGTTGGGCACGAAATTCCATCAGAAGGGACATATCCTGACTTTCCAAACTATTAATCATCTGCTGATAAATTTTGCCGGAGTCATCGGGGTGAACTAGGTCAAAAAAGTTCTGACCCATCAGTTGAGTTGGGGCATACCCCAGGACTTTTTCCACTGAGGGACTAGCATAGTCAATATTTCCTTGGCGATCGAGAATGGTAATAATATCTAAGGCATTCTCAATTAGGGAGCGGAAGCGTTCTTCGGAGCGCCGCAGAGCGTCTTCAGTCTGTTTGCGTTCGGTGATATCTCGCTGGATGGAAATCCAGTGGGTATATTGGTTGTTCTTGTTGGCAACGGGAACGACGCTAAACTCCACCCAAAACTCCGAGCCATCTTTACGATAGTTCATCAATTCTATGGTTAACGGTTGCCACTGACTGAGGGCAGCTCGCACTTGGTCGAGTTTTTGACGGTCGGTTTTTGGTCCTTGAAGAATGCGGGGAGTTTGGCCAATCAGTTCTTCCAAGGTATAACCGGTCATCCGTGTAAATGCTTGATTGACGTAGAGAATACGGGGGCCGGGGAGATCGATGGGGAAGGCTTCCGTGATTAGGACAGCATCATTAGTATTGATAACTACAGACTGAAGTAGGCGAACCTGTTCCGCTTGCCGTTTCTGTTCGGTGATATCGGCAACTACGGCAACCATGCCATTAATGCGATCGTTGCTATCGAGGAGGGGAGCCGCAGAAAAGACGATATCAATGGGGGAGCCGTCTTTTTTGAAGCGATGCAGTTCGAGACTGGGAGGGGTAATCCCTTGCAGACAGGCTTGGCGAAAATTGCGGTATTCTTGGACGGTTTCTTCGCAGAGGATGGGGTTGGGTTGATGGTAGACTTCGGGTTCTGTCCAACCAAACATTTTTTCGGCTGCTGGATTCCAAAGTTGTATCTTATCTTGGAGGTCAAGGGTAAAGATGGCACGGGGGGAGGCTGCAATCAGGGATTGTAGGGTGTGGTTGGTATGTCGGAGGGCGATTTCGGTGCGTTGACGTTCGGCAATTTCTAGGCGCAGAGCATCGTTAGTGCGGGCGAGTTCTTCGGTGCGTTGCTCGACTCGCTGTTCGAGTTGGGTGTTGAGGTGTTGCAGTTGTTGATAGAGTTCTCCTTGGCGAATGGCGATCGCCACTTGAGTCGCTAGTTGCTTCATCAGTTCGATTTCGTGGGGTTGCCATTGCCTGGGTTGGCGACAGTGATGGGCAATGAGTAAGCCCCACAGATGGGGAGTTTGATCGGGGTTTTCGATATCGGTTGGGGTTTGGATGATGGGAACGACTAATTTGGCTTGGACGGCAAATTGTTGGACAAATTCGACTAAACAGGGTTCAAGTTCGGCCTGTTCGATATTGGCGATCGCCCGAATTTTGCCGTTCAGATAAGCTTGATGATAGTCCTTGGGAAAGACTTCTTCTGGAAAGACGGTGCCTAAAATGCAGGGATAATCGGGTAAAACGGTTTCGGTGATGGCGCACCCGGTTCCATCAGCATAAATTTGATAAATTAAGACGCGATCGCACTCTAAAAATTGCCGCACATCAGCAACTGTAGTCGCCAGGACTTCATCGAGATGCAAAGATTGCCGGATATGTTGGGCGATTTCGTGGATTAACCGCTCCCGCTGTGTTTGTTGTCTCAGGCTCAGTTCTGCCCGACGGCGGCGAGCAATTTGTTGATAGACTTGGTAAGTGGCGATCGCCAGCAACACCAGTCCACTCAGAATACTAATACCCATCAAATCCCATCCTCCCCATCCCCGGGTCTCCGTGTCCCCACTCCTCTACCTCAATAAGACTCCAATAACATCTTTACCTCGGTGGGCAAATCCCATTCTTTCATCGTTTCCCATTCTGCTTGGCGCACGGCTAAATAGGCTTGGGCTAAGGGAGGACTGAGTGCTTTAAGTAAAACTTGATTTTTGCGCAAAGCCGTTATCGCTTCTAGAAGGGTTTCCGGTAACCCTTCAATGCCACGATTTTGGCGCTCATCTTCGGGCAATGTACCCGGATCGCAATCCACTGGTTCGGGAGGTTCGATCTGGTTTCGCACCCCATCTAAACCGGCTGCAATTACCGCTCCTAGAGCTAAATAGGGGTTGGCAGCAGCATCAATGGTTTTAAACTCAAAATGGGTGGAACCGGTGCCTTCTGGATTACTTATAACGCGGATCGCAGCTTCTTTGTTGTCTAATCCCCAACAGGAAAAGGCTCCACTCCAGGAATGGGGTTGGAGGCGACGGTAGGAGTTAGGAATAGGATTAGTGAAGGCCATCAGGGCACGATGGTGATGGAGGATACCACCAATAAACCAGCGAGCGCGATCGGATAATCCCAAAAGTCCGAAGGGGTTGGGGAGTAAATTTTCGCCTTTATGCCATAAACTCAGATGGAGATGAGCGCCACTTCCGGCGCGATCGGGAAAAATTTTGGGTAAAAAAGAAGCAATACGATGATGATAATGGGCGATCGCCTTCACGGTTTCCCGAAACACCACCTGCTGGTCAGCAGCAGCCAAAGCATGAGTATACAGCACCGAAATTTCCTGTTGTCCCGGCCCGGACTCTGGATAATACTGCTCCACTAACACCCCTTGCTCATTTAACGCCGTCGCAATATCATCAATAATCCGTTGCTGGAGATCCATACCATAGGTCGAACAATAGGGCGCTTGGTCAGTGGGAATAATTTCCCCATTTGCAGAGCGCTCTAGTAAATAAAATTCATTTTCAAATGAAGCAATAACTTCCAACCCTTCCAGCTTCGCATCGGCAGCCATATCCCGTAAAAACCGCCGAGGACAGAGGGCCCAAGGTTCTCCTTTTTTAACCATATTCCCCATCACCCGTGCATGGCTTGGGGTATAAGGCAGAGCCATCAGTGTAGACCAATCGGGAATCAATTGCACCTCTCCCACGGGCCCCAACCCACTTCCAGAAGCTGGTATACTGCCAATAACCGGCATTGCTTGTTGAGCCATAGCCAAGCCTACCCCCTGCTCTTGATAATGGGATAACATGCCCCCATGAACTGCCTTGGCTCGGATCATATTGCCGTTATCACACCAGAGAATACGGATAAATTCGACTCCAGCTTTTTTGAGGGATGCTTCAATATCACGATCCATGGGCATTGGGTTTTGGGTTAGGGGCGATCCCAATCATAGGATAGAGTGCTTCGTGCGGTAATGGGTAATGGGTAATGGGTAATGGGAAAACTATTGGCGATCGTTTATCCAGCACATCTTGCGATCGCAAGCTAACTGCCCCCATTAGTTTATCTTAACTTTTACAACTTAAACCTGTTTTGTCCGGTTAAGCTATTCCAGATTCGCCAATCTCTATATTGGCGATCGCCACGGTTTTTCCTGACATAAACTCAAGCCTCTCATAAAAATAATATGGGGGTAGACCTCATACCATATTTCCTGCCAATTTTATGAGTCTAGTTTTTTTCTGATATTTATTTTGAGCTATCTGGTTTAAACTTTTCAGTTTCTCGACATTGCTTTGAAAAGATATCTAATAGATATTGCTTGGGCAAGCTGTTCAGGTAATACAGAGTTATACTTGAAATAGATCTAAGAGTAAGCATAAAACCATAGCGAGCAGGCTGGACCAACGGCGATGACTAGAGAACTACCCGGGTATCAAATTAACCAAAAGATATACGAAGGAGATCGAACCCTCGTCTATCAAGCAACCCGCCATCGCGATCGCCTCAAAGTCGTGATTAAATTCCTGCGTAACCCCTACCCAAGCTTGAGTGAACTCCTACAGTTTCGCAACCAGTACGCGATCGCCAAAAACCTCAACCCCACCCACATCGTCGTACCCTTAAGCCTCGAGAGATATGGCAATGGTTATGCCCTAGTCATGGAAGATGAGGGAGCCATCTCTCTAGACAAAGTCTTAGACCAAAAAGGATACTTAGAGCTAGAAACCAGCTTGCAAATTGCCATTCAACTAGCCGATATAGTAGACGAACTCGAGCGCAAAGGAGTAATCCACAAAGACATTAAACCGGCCAATCTGCTCATCGATCAACAAAGCCAAAAGGTGAAACTGATTGACTTCAGCATCGCCTCCCCACTGCCTCGTGAAGCGCAAGACATCAAAAACTTCAATGTCCTAGAAGGAACCCTCGCCTACATTGCTCCCGAACAAACCGGTCGCATGAATAGAGGCATAGACTACCGCAGTGACTTCTATTCTCTGGGGGTCACCTTATACCAACTGCTCACCGGAACCCTACCCTTCATCAGCGACGACCCCATGGAGTTGGTTCATTGTCACATTTCCCAACCCCCCATACCACCAGAAGCAAGAAATTCAGTCTCTAAAATCCCCCCTGTGGTTTCAGATATCGTGATGAAACTGATGGCTAAAAATGCAGAACAGAGATATCAGAGCGCCTTGGGGTTAAAATTCGACCTAGAACAGGCTCTAAAACAATGGCAAGAAACGGGAAAAATAGAAGCCTTTGAGTTAGGAAGTCGGGATATTTCCGGCAGATTTCTAATTCCGGAAAAACTCTACGGACGACAAGCAGAAGTCGAGACCTTACTCGGAGCATTTGAGCGAGTCGCCCAATCTTCGACCACAGCAAAGTTTCCAGGGAACTCTTGCTCTTCTGAACTGATGCTAGTAGCAGGGTTCTCAGGAATTGGGAAAACCGCAGTGGTCAACGAAGTTCACAAGCCCATTGTACGAGAGCGGGGCTATTTTATCAAAGGAAAATTCGACCAGTTTCAACGAAATATTCCTTTTTCGGCCCTGGTTAGAGCATTCAGGGATTTGATGGAGCAATTATTCGGAGAATCCGATGCTCAATTAGCCCAATGGCAGCAGAAGATTCTGGGTGCTTTGGGAGAAAATGGGCAAGTGATAATTGAAGTCATCCCCGAGTTAGAGTTAATTATTGGTCAACAGAAAACGGTTCCTGAACTCTCCGGTGGTGCGGCACAAAATCGATTTAACTTATTGTTTCAGAAATTTGTTGAGGTGTTTGCAACCTCTGAGCATCCTCTGGTCATTTTTATTGATGACCTTCAGTGGGCGGATTCGGCATCTTTGAAGTTGATGCAACTGCTCATGAGTGAGAGCCAGACGGGTTATTTGCTCTTGCTCGGAGCCTATCGGGATAACGAAGTATCCTCCACCCATCCGTTGATGCTCACTCTAGATGAAATGGGCAAGTCAGGAGCGGTCATTAATACGATAACTCTCGCACCTTTAAGGGAAAATGATCTCCATAGTTTGGTCGCAGATACCTTAAGCTGTAGCCAAGAAGTGGCTCAACCGTTAACCGCATTAATCTATCAAAAGACAAAGGGAAATCCATTTTTTGCCACCCAATTTCTCAAGGGATTACATGAAGATGGGTTAATTGCCTTTAACCACGATTTAGGCTATTGGCACTGCGACCTGACACAGGTTCAGCAGTTGGCACTGACTGACGATGTGGTTGAATTTATGGCGGTGAGGCTGCTACAACTTCCGGTTGCCACCCAAGAAATGTTGAAGTTAGCCGCTTGTATCGGCAATCAGTTTGACTTAGAAACTTTGGCCATTGTCAGTAAACTCGACGAGATCGAAGTGGCAGATTCTTTGTGGAAGGCGCTGCAAGAGGGCTTGATTCTGCCCCTAGGCCAGACCTATAAGTTTTTCCAAGGGAGCAAGGGAGAGGATAAAACGCTGGAATCCGATTTATCTGTGAGCTACAAGTTTTTACACGATCGCGTCCAGCAAGCCGCTTATTCCTTAATTCCAGAAGTGCAAAAGCAAGTGACCCATTATCGGATCGGCAAGCGCCTTCTGGCCCATGTATCCCCCGCACAGCAGGAAGAAAAGATTTTTGATATTGTCAATCAAATCAATATGGGACTTGAGGAGATTGCTGAGGTCAGGGAAAAGCAACAACTTCTCGAACTCAATTTCCGCGCGGGTCAAAAAGCCAAAATCGCCACGGCTTACGATGCAGCAAAACTGTACTTCCAGATCGCGATCGCACTTTTGCCAGATTGTTCAGATAATACTGAGGAAAATATCAGCGATCGCACCTTTGAACTCCATTTCGTCCTCGCTGAAGTGCAATTGATGAGCGTTGACTTTGAGGGACTAGAAACAAGCATTGCCCTCTTATTGGCATTGGCTCGCTCTGCTATCAATCGAGCCAGAATTTACGTCCTCAAAGTCAATCAATATGCCCTACAAGGGGCATATCCTGAAGCGATCGAAGCGGGTTTGGCTGGGCTACAAGAGTTGGAAATTCAGGTTCATCCAGAGCATGCCAAAGAATTGGTTCAAGAAGATACCCAGTTCATTGCTGAAAGGCTCGAAAATCAAGATCTTGATGAGTTACTGAATTTACCCGAGGCAACCGATCCCGAAGTGAAAGTCGCGATCGAATTGCTGATGAAACTATTATCGGCAGCCTACATTAGCTCCAATCGTGAGCTTTATGGTTTTACCGTGGTTAGAAGCGTGCGCTTATCGATGGAATACGGCAACATTCCCAAGTCAATTATCACCTATGCCAGCTATGGCGAATGGCTCGCATTGTTCCAACACGATTATCAACGGGCAATGCAATTTGCTCAGTTGGCCTTGCAACTCAGTTATAAACTTGACCAAAAATCCGAGCGATCGAGTGCCTGCTTTATACTGGGAGGTTGCATTTATGGTAAAGCCAAACCCATTCAAGGGGCAGCCGAAGTCAACTACGAAGGATTCTTGGCTGGGATGGAGTCAGGAGAATTGCAATATGCGGGCTATAACCTGTTTGCCAATATTTACAATCGTCTCTTTGGCGGGGAAAACCTGGTAGAAATTTCCACCGACCTAGAAAAATTTTGGGCGATCGCCGATAAAATTCACAACGATCTCACCCTCAGAATCCTCGAAGCCTGTCGGTTCTCGATCGAAAAATTCTCTGGCGGAACCGATAAAGAAAGTTCAGAAGAACTCGCTTGGGTTGAACGCCATAGTACTGCCCAATCCGATCTACCCCTCGGACTTTACAGTATTCTCCAAATGCAAGCAGCTTGCTTATACGGGGATTTTGAGAGCGGTTGCCATTATGGTGTGCAAGCGAGCAAATTTCTTATGGTTTGTGACTCTTGCACGATCGCCTTGGGGTATTATTACTACGGTTCTTTAAATTTGTTGGGGCGTGATGCTGATTTATCCGAAGATGCCCGTCAGCAAATTGAAGCCAATCAAGCGCAGCTCAACACTTTAGCCCAGAGTTGTCCAGAAAACTTTCTCCATAAATATTGGCTTGTGGAAGCCGAAAAAGCGCGATTGTCGCGACAGCGAACAGAAGCGATGGAACTCTACGATCGTGCCATAGCCGGAGCCAAAGAAAATGAATTCTTACAAGAAGAAGCCCTAGCTAACGAACTGGCGGCCAAATTTTACCTAGATTGGGGCAAAGAAAAAATTGCTGGGGCCTATATCATTGATGCTTACTACTGCTATGCGCGGTGGGGAGCAAAAGCCAAAACCGACCAACTTGAAAGAACATATCCCCAACTGCTCGCTCCAATGCTACAACAACCCTACTTACAGCTAAACAACGATCTCACCAGAACCAGCACTATAGCCCAGACAGCAGGTTCGAGTAGCAGTAAAAGCGACTTTCTGCTCGATTGGGCAACGGCGGTGAAAGCCTCCCAATCTCTATCAAGTGAAATGGACTTGGACAAACTGGTCTCGGCCTTGATGAGGGCAACGATGGAAAATGCAGGAGCCGATGGTGGCATTCTGCTCCTGCGACAACCCGAGAGTTGGCAGATAGCTGCCCGATATTCAAACAAAAATGGTCAAGATGACTGGGATTTATGTTGGAAGGAAGTATCCGAAGAGTTGGAAATTCCCATGAGGATAATTAATAAAGTTAAACGGAGCAAAGAAGCAATTATCGTTAACAATTTCTCTGGCAATCTCCAGTTTGCAGGCGACCCCTATCTAGAGCAAGAACAACCCCTTAGTTTTCTGTGCGCGCCTATCCTCAATCAAGGCAAACTGATCGGCATCCTTTACTTGGAAAATCATCTAGCGACTAGAGCGTTTACGAGCGATCGCGTGGAACTGCTCTCTATGCTCTGTTCCCAAGCCGCTATCTCTCTGGAAAACGCTCGCCTCTACAAACAATCCCAAGACTACGCCGAGCAATCCCAAGACTACGCCCAGAAACTCGAACAATCCCTCGAAGAACTCCAACAAGCCCAACTGCAATTGGTGCAGAGCGAAAAAATGTCGGCTTTGGGCAACTTAGTTGCAGGAGTTGCCCATGAAATTAATAATCCTGTGGCATTTATTGCCGGAAACATAGACCCAGCGAGAGATTATCTGAAAGACTTGTTTGGACTCCTTGACCTGTATCAGCAAGAATATCCACAACCAAGTGAAGTTATTGAAGAAGAAATTGAAGCCATAGATTTGGAGTTTCTCAGAGAAGACTTACCCCAATTGATTGCTTCAATGCAAGAAGGAACCGATCGCATTGGCCACATCAGCACCTCTCTACGCACGTTCTCGCGCACGGATAAGGAGTATACAGTCCCATTTAATCTTCATGAAGGTATCGATAGTACCTTACTGATTCTCAAACATCGCCTGAAAGCTAATGATGAGCGCCCGGCAATTAAAATCGTTAAAAAGTATAGGGAGTTACCAAAAGTCAAGTGTTTCCCCGGGCAGCTCAACCAAGTGTTTATGAATCTGATTGCCAATGCGATCGATGCTTTAGAAGAGTCGAACCAGGGACGCAGTTTTGAGGAGATTGCCAATCAGATTAAGATTACCACCTCAGCAGCAAAGGAGGACGCGATCGTTCAGATTGCCGATAATGGCACGGGGATGCCAGAAGAAGTGAGAGAACGCATTTTTGAGCAAGGATTTACCACAAAAGCAGTAGGTAAAGGCACCGGATTGGGGATGGCGATCGCCCGTCAAATTGTTGAAGAAAAACACGGAGGGATCATGACTTGTGATTCAGAATTAGGCAAAGGAACCACATTTGAGATTGTTCTCCCCATCAGTAGCTCGTGAAAACGACTGAAATAAAACATCTTCAATCGAAAATGGATTCCAAAAAAATGTTGGGTCACCATCGTGTTCCAGCAAAGATAGCGATCGAGTGGCTGGCGAACCCCTGAAAAATGGGATCGATTGGGAACTGACAGATTAGCTGTTATTTAAGAAAAAAATCGTGAGACCATCTCTTACCGAAGTCAGGTCAAGTAGGCTATGGTGGCGATCGCGATCTCTATTTGAACTGAAATATAATAATAGCTACCATCGCACACCACTAAAAAACTTAGAGCAATGATTCTAAAACTTCCTGGTTATCACATTAGCGAAACCCTATACGAAGGAGAGCGAACCCTAGTGTATCGGGGAGTTCGCTCTTCTGACTCTCTAGAAGTTGTAATCAAAGTTCTGCGTAATGAATACCCCAGTTTCAGCGAATTGTTACAGTTCCGGAATCAGTATACCATTGCTAAAAACCTAAAGACTGGCGTTGTCCAACCTTTAAGTCTAGAGCGTTATGGCAATGGTTATATCTTAATTATGGAAGACTTGGGGGCTATCTCTCTGAACCAAGTTTTAGCAAAAGATCGGTTCCTAGATCTAGAAACGGGTTTACA
>DDLS01000203.1 GCA_002340255.1 Cyanobacteria bacterium UBA2566 | reverse complement strand
AGTTAATCAGTGTTTTGACACCATTGAGGTGATGGAAGACCTCTTAGTTGAGCGGTGTTTGACCTTGGCTAATTCTATGCACGAGCAAGTTCGTCATCTGACTCAATTTCATTGGTGGCCAGTGTGACTTTCTCTTTCCCATACTATCCGGATTTGGTATCATATTTGTCGTTCATGGCTTGGGAGTGACCGAGTGATAGGGCGCGTTGGTCACGGGTTAAGCCGGCGAGTTTGCCCTGGTAGTTTGCCAGGTGACGTAGGGCATGGGTCTGCGTAAGTCCTTGACCATTTACTTGGTCGATGTATCCTTTATCCTTTTAAGCGTTCTGACATACAGCGAGAATAAAGGAACTTAAGGGATTCAGCAGTGCTATTTGCCTTTGGAACCATTTCAGGCAATTTAATTAATGGATTTTTAACATCCATTACCTCTACTAAATCAGGGTAATCAGGGTGAATCATGGGACGGGCAATACGTTTGCCCGTTTTAGTGGTAATCCAATGCTTCTTGCCACTGGTATCAGTTACCCAAAACCCTTCATCAATTACCAAGATATTTTGATTGTTATCCGGGTCATGGAGTGCCTTGAAGGTGTAACCACCTCTAGTTACTGGCTCATCAAGGTTAAGGATGGCTTTGAACTCAGAAGCACGGAAGCCATAGAGTAGGTTAATAGAACATGCTTTCATCCAAGACTTGCGAGATTGAATATTACGTCGTTGAGCATTAGTTAACTCATAATCATTGAGGTAATTCTTTTTGACAACTTCAATGGCATCCCCAACGATAATAATGTCATTCTCAAGGGCTTTGGTTCCCTTCATTTGTGCCTCATACCATAAATAGAACTCGCTTTCTGTATCATACAGAAATCCGGAGATCAAGGGGTGACAAGGACACTCAACGGTAGACAGTGGTGGGTGTTATGATGGGCTATAGAAAGAATTCCCCTTTAGCAATGGGGATGACTTGACCTCCGACTTCAACAGAAATGGTCTGCTGGTTCCGTTTGGCTCTCAGGCGTAATAGGGAGGGGCGATTAATTTGATAGCCTTGTTCTACTAATACGTCAATATCCTGAGTTCCTAAATAATTCTGTTCCACTAAATAACCGGCAAAACAGCCATTGGCGCTACCAGTAGCTGGATCTTCGGGAATGCCTAAAGAGTCAGCAAACATGCGGGCGCTAAAGGTGTTTTCGGGGTAATGGGTTTCGGGGCAAAATACAAAAATCTCTTTTGCTGGTTTATTTTCTATAAATTCAAAATATAAGGATTTTTCAATTCGACATTGTTGGAGGGCAGCTTGGTTTTTCAGGGGAACGATAATAAAGGGGATGCCGGTAGAGACGGTTTGAATAGGGAAGCGATCGTCAATATCTTCCGGTGCTAAACTCAGAATAGGGGCAAGGGCTTCTCTCGGATAGGTAGTAGTAAATTCTGGAGGGTTTTGCTTCATCCATAAGATTTCTGAGGTTTGATCCTCCGTTTGCCAATGGACCCGAATTTGTCCTACTTGTAGATTTAAGATGACTTGATCGACGGCCGAGCCAATGATTGCTTTCTGGATAATGTAGGCGGTTCCTAGGGTGGGATGTCCCGCAAAGGGGAGTTCCTGGACTGGGGTAAAGATGCGAACTCGGTAGCCGCCATTTTCGGGGCGATCGCCTAAAATAAACGTAGTTTCTGAAAAGTTGATTTCTTTGGCGATTGTTTGCATGGTTTCCGTAGTCAGCTCTCCAGCATTGAGGATGACGGCCAATTGATTGCCGCTGTAGGGTTTAACGGCAAAAACGTCAACAATATAAAAGGGGACAGAGGGCATAGGATCTCAGGCCAGTCATTGATTCAAGTTTAGTTTATCAAAGTTTTAGGGTCATTCAATATTAAGATATCCTAGAAGGGGAATACCTTATTGAAACTTCTAAAACCACAAACCCATGGCTCGAACTTCAGTCTATTGGAAAAGAAGTCTACAAGTGCTACTGGGCATTATTCTAGCGGTGATTATCGGACTAGTCAGTAATCAGTTCTGGAGTGCGGCGGCATTTGAACTCCGTCTGTTACACACGAACGATCATCATGCCCATTTAGAACCGGTAGAGATGGGAGAAAATGGCACATTGGGGGGAATTTGTAAACGCAAAACCCTGATTGACAGACTCAGAGAAGAAAGTAAACGTGCGGATCAACCCCTGTTACTCTTAGATGCAGGTGATGTATTCCAAGGTACACTCTATTTTAATACCTATCAAGGGCAAGCTGATAGTAAATTTTACAATGCCTTAGAATATGATGCCATGACGCTAGGCAATCATGAATTCGATCGGGGTCAGGAGGTTCTAGCAAAATTTATTCAAAGCAGTAATTTCCCTATTATTTCAGCTAATCTAAAAATAGATGTGATTTCCCCTCTTGCGGGATTAGTAAAATCCTGGATTATCCTACAAAAAAATGGGCAAAAAATAGGTTTTTTTGGACTAACTACCCCAAAAACGATAACCATGGCAGAGGTGGGAGAAGGAGTTGAGTTTTTAGATCCAGTCTCAGCAGCTCAACAAGCAGTTGAGGAGTTAAATCAGGAAGGAGTTAATAAAATTATTGCCCTGACTCATTTAGGAATCACTGAAGATCTGGAATTAGCCCGTCAAGTGGATGGCATTGATGTGATTATTGGCGGTCATTCCCATACTAAAATCGGGGATATGCCTGATGCAATTTATCCCTATCCCATCGTGGAAAAAACACCGAGTGGTCAGCCGGTTTTAGTGGTTACCAATTGGGAATGGGGAAAATATCTAGGGGATTTAGATATCACATTTGACCGCCAAGGACATCTACAACACTGGAAAGGGGATCTGCATCCTGTGAATACAGAAATAACGGATGATACCGAACTTCAAGATTTGTTAGAAACTTTTTCTGAACCGATTCGACAACTGAAGAGTAAAGTAATTGGTAAAACTCCCATTAAACTCAATGGCGATCGCCCCTATGTTCGACAAGAAGAAACTAACCTGGGAACCCTATTAGGGGAAGCTTTACTGGCAAAAACAGCAGATAAAAA
The DNA here is from genome assembly GCA_002340255.1 of Cyanobacteria bacterium UBA2566. Taxonomy (GTDB): domain Bacteria; phylum Cyanobacteriota; class Cyanobacteriia; order Cyanobacteriales; family Desertifilaceae; genus Roseofilum. The sequence goes on along the minus strand of DDLS01000203.1, from coordinate 10,696 downwards.
AACCGAAATTGCGATTACCCATGGTGGTGGAATTCGAGGGAGTATTCCTGCAGGAGAGATCACCATTGGAGAAGTGTTAGAAGTGTTTCCGTTTTCCAATACGATTATTGCAGTAGACTTAACGGGAAAACAGATTAAAGAGCTTCTAGAATATGGGGTGAGTCAAGTGGATAAACTCCATGGTTCTTTTCCCCAAGTGGCTGGACTTAAACTGGATTGGCAATCTGATTTACCGGTGGGTTCGCGGATGCTCAGTATCCAAACTCGACAAGTTGATGGGGCTTATCTGCCTCTGGATCTTGATAAAACTTATCGGGTTGCTACCTCGAGTTTTCTCTTCAAAGGAGGAGACGGATATACCCTATTTTCTGAAGGGAAAAATATTGTCGATACGGGGTATTTACTCTCAGATTCTCTGATAGAATATATCCGCGATAGCTCTGTTATTAACCCGTAACATTTGGTTCTCCCAATCCCATGTTTTTATCCCGACTTAAAAAGCGCCTAGGCTTATCTGAAGATCAACTGAAAAGACTGGGTGCCTTTCTTCTGCTGGCCTTAACTCTAGTGGGAACCCAAGGGTTAGCGTCCTTACTGGCTCGTTCTCTATTTTTAGCTAACGCAGGGGCGGATAAACTACCATTACTGTATACATTGACCCCAATTTTTATTATCACTATCTCTGGCTTTTTTTCCCAAGTCATTGGTCGATTTTCCCATAAGCGTCTCTTGCAACTGCTCCTTTTGGGAAGTGCACTATTTATGTCGGGATTAAGAATTCTGGGATGGTTAGATTCTGGACTCTATATTCTGTTTATCTTTTATATTTTTTCTGAAGTCGTCAGCGTGCTGGTGATTAAAATTGGTTTTTGGAATCTGGTAGCCGATTACTTTACAACTTTAGAACTCAAGCGTTATACATCCTATCTCAATTTAGCCTCGAGTTTAGGCTATTTACTGGCTAATACGATCGCCAGTATTGCCCTTCAGGTGATTGAACCCTCCGTACTGGTGATCGCACTGCCCGGATTATATGGGTTGGCGATCGCCGAAATGGTCTATATTGAAATCGACCAAAATGATATTGAAGTTAACGAACTCCACCAACAGCCCCAGAAACACGTAGAAACCCTCAAAGACTCCCTGCGCCAATTTCCCCAACTGATTTCTCGCTATCCCATTATTCTGTTTCTGACCGCTAATACGTTTTTACTCTTATTAGTGCGCCTGTTAGGAGAATATCAATATTCAGCGATCTACGCCGACTCCCTAGACAATGCCCAACAATTGGCGAGTTTCCTTGCCTTAATGGCTGCCTTGTTAAGTCTATTGGAATTTGGCTTATCGTCCCTCGTCACTCCCTGGTTAATTCAAAAAATGGGAGTGCGACGCATGAATCTGATTTATCCCCTCACCACCTTAGCGAGTTTTATCGGTTTATTTCTCGCTCCGGGTTTAGGTTCGGCTGTTTTTACCAATATTAACCAACGTTCCCTCAATTATGGCATGGCTGAAGCTGTGCGATTGCTCAACTATAATGCTGTTCCTCCCCGAATTTTAGGGCGGTTTCGGGTTCTTAGTGAAGGTTTATTTTCCCCCATTGGACAAATTTTAGGCGGTCTGATTCTCCTCAGTGCCCAACACTTAGGAAGCTTAATCACGACGACTTTACTCGGTATCGGTTTAAGTGTTATCCATAGTGGGGTGAGCTATTTCACCGGTCGCAGTTATCTGGAATCCTTAATGACTATGGTAACGGAAGGCTTGGTGAATTTAGATGGAGTCAAAACCGGATGGGTTACGCTCCCTTCTTCCTATCAAGAGGAAGTGCAAAATATGCTCACCAGTGGCGATCGCCAAACCCAGCTTTTAGGACTACAATTAGCGACTCGTCTCCCTAACCCTAGCCAGGTTTTACCGGAAGTCAAAACCCTGTTTTCCCACACCCATGCCGAACTGCGTCAGGGAGTAGTTACCTTTCTGAGTCAAATTCCCTCCCAGGATCAACACTTTTGTACCCGAAACTTGTTAGACTCAACAGACCAGTTAGCACGGGCGATCGCCTTAGAACTGTTGATTTTATGTCAACAACCCGTTCCCGAACCCGAGCGATCGCAATTTTGGGCAATGGGAGACCCAGAAATTTGCGCCCTGATCACCCTGGCAGAGCTGCAACTCTCAAAAACCTCATTACCAACCAATTTAGAGGATTGGGCGGTTGATTTGCCCTCCTATAGCCAACGAAATCTCATCCATATCATTGCTCGCAGTTGCAACCCAGACCTGTTAATTCTGCTCGAACCCCTGATCCGCCATGCTCCCCTGGAAATACAGCAGCAAGGACTACGATATTTGACCGCCCTAGAGTGTCACAACAATCCCCAGATTCGGGAGTTAGTCGCCTCCCAACTCGGTCACTCCGATCCACAAATGAGAGCAACTGCCATTGAAATTTTGGGCAAAGCACCAGAGGAAACTTTACTTCCCTATTTAGCCCAAGCTTTAATGGATTGCCATCCCCATGTGCGCCAACAAGCAGCCCAAGCCCTAGCCCATGCTGGAGAAAAAGCTCTGCACTGGGTCGAATCCTATCTAGAGTCTCCTCACTCAGAAGTCGTCAATGCAGCCATCTCCACCTTGGGATATATCGGCACACCCCGGGCTGAAGACCGCCTTTATGAATATTTAGCGCCCGAATTACACCAATTTAGCCGCAGTTGGGAATGGTTGCAGCAGCTTCCGACAAACCGTCCCCAGTGGAAGCTTTTGGCGATCGCCATTGATGATTATCAAAAGCGCGTATTAGAGCGGGTGTTCCATACCCTGTCAACCCTAGGGTGTAGCGCAACCCTAGATGCACTCAAACAGGTGATTCATTCCCACAATTTACGCGATCGGGCCAATGCGGTAGAGACCATTGCCTCCCTGCGCTATCGTCGATTTGTGCAACCCCTATTGCCCTTTTTAGAAACTTGGGCTAGCGGTCAATCCCTAGAACAGGAAATCAATGCCGATGCCCAATGGATGAAAACCCAAGGCTATAAACTGATTTTAGAATGCCTTGCGTCCCAAGACCGATGGTTAGAACTCGGTGCAATGGTAGCCTTGATGGATATTCCCCAGCTCCTGATCCAAACCCCAGATCCCCTTGTTCAAGATGTAGCAAAAACCCTATTTCCGGCCAGGGGTCAAGTCTGTCATCAAGAGCCAACCCTGCAACGGATCTATATCCTCACCCGCGTCGATCTCTTCCGTCACTTTTGTCTGGATGAGTTGCTGCTGATTAATCAAGAATTGATCGAAGAACATTTTGCTTCTCAAGAAGCGATCGTAGCCGAAGGTTCCCTACGTCACCATCTCTATATTCTTTCTTCAGGAACTGCCCAGATTGTCAAAACCATGGGCGGGAGACAAAAAATCCTCGCCACCTTAAGTTCAGGGGATTATTTTGGAGAAGCGCAACTGTTTAATCAAAATCCTGCTTGGGTGGATGTGATTGCTGAAACGGATTGTACTTTACTCAAATTAGAGAGCGATCGCTTCCTCGACCTAATTTACCAAAAACCCGATATGATTCTGGAAATTTGCAAACGCTTTAGCGCCTTCCTCAAGCAAAGCCTTGAAGAAACCGAAATTACCCTAGAGTCTCCAGTTCTAAGCTAATATAGAAGTATACCTCCTGAGTAAGGGAAGCAACGGATAATGAACTCAATAATTACCTTCTCTTGATTATGAAGTTACATTTGCGCTTAGTGTTAATTGTCCCATTTGTCTTACAAATATGTACCATAGTGGGCTTAACTGGATGGCTCTCCCTCCGCAATGGACAAAAGGCGATTGGCAATATGGCGACCCAATTGCATAAAGAAATTGGGGCGAGAATCGAACAACACCTCAATAGTTATTTAGAAAAACCCTACTTAGTCAATCAAAGTATTTTGAATGCCAAAGCTCTCGGCCACATCAGTCTAGAACGCGATCCCAATTTAGCTCAATTCTTTTTCAAAAAGATGAGGTTATTTGAGCAAATTAGTTTTATTCAAGTGGCTAACGAAAACAGAGGATTTTATGGAATCCAACGCCTGGATGACCAAAGCTTAAACATTTGGAGTAGCGATCGCACGACGGGTTATAATCTGCATGTCTATGCAACCGATTATCAAGGGCAACCCACCCAACTTCTGAATATTTCACCCAACTACGATCCCCGGACTCGTGATTGGTACATTGCCCCCGCAACGAAGCATCAATCGGTCTGGAGTGAGATTTATACTTACCTAGCCAGTCCCAAGCTGGCCCTAACCTTTGGAGATCCACTATACGATCGAGAGGGCGAATTACTTGGGGTTGTGGCCACAGATTTCGCTTTATTAGATATCAATCAATTCCTCAGCGAGTTAAAAATCGGGAAAACTGGGCAAGCATTTATTTTAGAGCGTTCTGGTCTATTGGTCGCTAATTCCACCGGAGAAAATCCATTTTCTGTTAATGCTCGGGAAAATACATTAGAACGCTTATTAGCCATTAACAGTCAAAATCAGTTAACTCAATTGACTGCTCAGTTTTTAGAGCAACATTTTGGAAATTTAAATTACATCGATCGATTAGAGAAACTCATTTTCAAAGTCAATGGAAAACGACACTTTGTTCAAGTCTTGCCCTATCAAGATCGATGGGGGTTAGATTGGCTGGTTGTTATTGTCATGCCCGAAAAAGATTTTATCGCAGAAATTAATGCCAATACTTACACCACGATTGGGTTGTGTTTGGTTGCCTTGGCGATCGCCATTGGATTGGGAATTTATACCTCTCGGTGGATTACCAAACCCATACTAGACCTGGCACAATCGTCAGAAGCGATGTCTAAAGGAGATTTAGGTCAACAAGTTGCAGAAGGTGCGATCGTAGAATTAAAAACCCTAGCTACTGCATTCAACCGCATGGCACACCAATTAAAAACAGCCTTCACTAACCTCGAACTAAAAGTAAAAGAACGCACAGCTCAATTAGTCGAAGCAAAAGAAACAGCAGAACTTGCCAACCAAGCTAAAAGCGAATTTCTCGCCAATATGAGTCATGAATTACGCACACCCTTAAATGGAATTTTGGGGTATACTCAAATTCTCAAACAGGCTAAAGATACTGAGTATCAAGAGCGTGGTTTAGAAGTGATTGAACAATCGGGGCACCATTTACTGAATTTAATTAACGATATTCTCGATCTCTCCAAAATTGAAGCTCGTAAACTAGAATTAAGACCTCAAGATATCCATCTCGCCTATTTCTTATTTGGTGTCGTTGAACTCTCTCGAATTCCCGCAGAAAGCAAAGGAATTACATTCAATTTTGATTTCAATCCAGACTTGCCCTCATCAGTAACTATAGATGAAAAACGATTGCGTCAAGTCTTGCTTAATTTGTTAGGGAATGCGATTAAATTTACCGATAGTGGAGGTGTGGAACTGAGGGTAGAAGCCTTACCCTTGGCAGACTCTAATAAAGCATTGTTCAGGTTTACTGTGCAAGATACTGGAGTAGGCATGACTGCTGAACAAGTGCGTAAAATCTTCTTACCATTTGAACAAGTGGGGAATAAAACACGACAAGCTGAAGGAACCGGTTTAGGATTAGCCATCTCCCAGAAAATTGTCCGTTTGATGGGGAGTGAAATTCAAGCGATCAGCAAACCTGGAGAAGGCAGTACCTTTTACTTTGAGGTTGAATTACCCATTGCTTCGGAATGGGTAGAAACGGATACAGTGAGCCAAATCGGACAAATAATCGATTATCGGGGCGATCGCTATAAGATATTAATTGTAGACGATAAATCGGTCAACCGCGAAACCTTAGTCACGGTGTTAACCTCCTTAGGATTTGAATGTCAAGAGGCAGAACATGGGGAAGACGGATTTGAACAGGCGATTAATTTTCAACCGGATTTAATCATTACTGATTTAGTCATGCCAGTTTTAGATGGATTTGAAATGGTGCGTAAATTGCGTACCCTGTCCCAGTTTAAAGACACGATTATTATTGCTTCTTCAGCCAGTGTTTTGGCTAAAGACCGAGAAAACAGTTTAGAAGTTGGTTGTCAGGATTTCATTCAAAAGCCTGTAGAACTTCAACAGTTATTTCACTGTTTGCAAAGGTATTTAAAACTTGAGTGGGTTTATGAAGATATAATTCCCCTGGACTCCGAAGCTTCAGCCGTTAGTGACGATTGCGGACAACTCATTCCACCACAGCATATTTTAGAACAAATTTATCAAGCCGCAAAAATTGGCGATATTGCGGAGATTGAAGCCTTAGCGCAACCTTTGGAACAGGATGAGCGCTATCGGAGTTTTGCACATCGGATTTTGGTCTTAGTTACTAATTTTCAAGATATGGCGATCGTCCGATTAATTGAGCAGTCTTTAGACTCCTCAACCCTAGAGCAAACCTCAAATAACAAAACCCCTTAATTTATGAATCCCATTGTCCTCTTACAAAATCTCTCCCTTTTCCAAAGCCTGAGCTTAGACGAACTTATTTTAATCTCCCAAGAATTAGTCCAAGAACAGTTTTTAGAAAATGAAATCATCCTCCCCGCAGGCAAAGTCATGAACGCTTGTTATATTGTTGGATCGGGAACAGTGATCTCTTTTAAGCGCTCTGGAGACCAATTAATCCCCATTAAGGAAATTTTATCTGGTTCTAGCTTTGGCTATCTTGACCTCTTTGATGATTCGCCCTCACAATTGCAATTTGTGGCTAAAACTGACTGTCAACTGTTCAAAATTGCTAAGAAACGTTTAATTAGTCTAGGTTATCAACGCCCGCAGATTTTGATCTCTATTTGTCGCGATTTTAGTCAAACTCTACAGCAGGTGGTTTATCAACAATGGATGCAAGAGGTTAATCATTAGTAGTTTCAAGTTTCAACAGCTAATAGAGATTGCTGTGGATTGAAACCGATGAGTTTCTGTTCAGGTGCTTTCAGATATTTCGTTTCAAAAGCTAATAGAGATTGCTGTGGATTGAAACGGGGAAATTGCGGATGTTGCAGAAAATAGAGGTTCTAGTTTCAAAAGCTAATAGAGATTGCTGTGGATTGAAACTCTTTGGCTCCTTCGATTTTGTCGATCGCGTTAAATCTCGGTTTCAAAAGCTAATAGAGATTGCTGTGGATTGAAACTTGAAACATAGTATAATCAGCACAAAATTCTTGCTTATCAGAGTTTCAAAAGCTAATAGAGATTGCTGTGGATTGAAACTGATTTTGGAAACTGCATATGGCTTTTACGCTAAAGTTTCAAAAGCTAATAGAGATTGCTGTGGATTGAAACAATAAGGCCTCACGACCAGAGCTGACCCCACCAGTTGAGTTTCAAAAGCTAATAGAGATTGCTGTGGATTGAAACATAGCTTTACTTAAGTGGTTTGCTTATATCTCAATGTTTGCCGTTTCAAAAGCTAATAGAGATTGCTGTGGATTGAAACCCTATGGAAAAGCTGCGTAAAGCTCGGTGCGCTATGTTTCAAAAGCTAATAGAGATTGCTGTGGATTGAAACCAACTGAAGATATGTAGCCATAATTTTAATGATTAACTGTTTCAAAAGCTAATAGAGATTGCTGTGGATTGAAACACCACCTCCGTCAATCACCAAAGATTCAGCACTAGTTTCAAAAGCTAATAGAGATTGCTGTGGATTGAAACTTGAAAGGTGAAGTTGATGTGGAGGAACTCCAAAATTGTTTCAAAAGCTAATAGAGATTGCTGTGGATTGAAACAGCTTGCTGTAGAATCCTTATCAGCCATAGCTTTGACACTCAGTTTCCGACACTGAACCCAAAAGATGGCTGAATGAGAGACCTTGATGCTGCCAAAATCGCTGAAACCCTGACTGCATAAGGGCCGACGGTCGATTGAGCAGTTGAGTCGTTAGAAGTCAATCGGGATCGGGGCTGTAGCCTATCTCGGAATCACTTCAACTTAACATCTCCCCTGTGTCGGAATCCTATCAAAAGTTAATAGAGATTGCTGTGAATTAAAGGGCAATCCAAATATTCAATTTTCAAGGTTCAGAAATAACGAATCTCTATTAGAAATCGCTGGTTGATCTCACCAGCAGATTGCGGCTGCCGAAGCTACACCGCCGTATCCCTCGAAACCAGGGAACATCGTAAGATGTTAGGATTTACTATACCACCAAAACGCAAATTTCAACCACGCTTAATGATCTGTAAAGTTAGTGAATTCAAGGCCAATTTTACATTCGACCAGATCGCCATCATCCGTGAATACCAGGAAGGTTTGAGGCGGCTATGGAATTTTGCCCTAGGGCAACTGATCAACGCTGATGAAAATTGGCACTATGACAAGGTGTCTAAAACTTATGTCTCCAAATGTACTCTAGTCCGTCACCAAGTCAAGGATGACCTCTCAAAAACCTGGGTCGCCCATTCCCCCGTCCTTGACGGGCGCTCTCGGTGGATTGTCGCGGCTTGCCAAGCCTACCCCACAGCTACTACAAAAGCAGGTCACCAGAGAATGGCTGATAAAGATCATGTATTTACCCGCGCCGAGGTTAAAGCCTCTGGATGGGTTGGGGGATATGGCTACTCCTGTCCTATCCAACGAGACCATAACTCTGGTCTAATCAGCAATTCAGCCATGAAGGACTCCAAACGAGGTTTAGGCATCCTTGCCAGAGCCAGAGATTTACAAGATCCAACAATTATTACCCCCGATTTGCTCAAAGACTTAGACCGCAAATTAATCCTCAACGTGCAACAAAAGTATCGGATGGGATTACTCGAACAACTAGGGGGAGCTTGGGATAAATATGTCAAAGACCGTTACAGTAAAGAATCCTTACGCCGAGGTAAGCCGAAATTCAAAGGAACGAACACCCCAGTGAACACCATTCGTCACCCCAACCCCAACGCGGGAGGGAAGAAACCCCAATCGGCTGATGCTGTCCGTGCTATTGGGAGCAATCTGCTGAAAATCCCCGGTTTTGGGGATGTCCACCTACCTGGATTGGATAAACGCTGGGGAAAGAGTCGGGTGAAAATTATGCAAATTGTGGAGAAAGCATCCGGTTTTTTTGTGCAACTCACCCGCGAAGAAGTGCCCCGACGAGTGCGAAAGGTGGAACCAAGGGGATATGCAGGCATCGATTGGGGATGGAAAGAGGAGAATTATTGCTCGGTGAGTTGGGTGAATGAGGGGGGAGAAACTCGCAGTCAACAAATCAGTAAACCCCGGTTTTATCGAGAGTCCCAAGAGCAACTGGCAAAAGCGCAGCAGAAATTGGACGAGAAGCTCTACCGTCGTCTGATTCTCTGGATTCATCATCCGGACACTAATCTATTGGATTATGTCTCGGAAGGGGATGCGGATATTCTCAAAACTTGCCGCACGGTTGAGGATTTATGTGCCCATATTGGCGTTGATTTAAATGCCAGTACTATCCAACGCTTGCGCTGGAAACAGTGCGGAGACTCCCAAGGGGTGAAGGGCTGCAAGCAGAAAATTAAACGTATCCACGAAAAAACCAAACGCAGACGGCGATCGCATCAATACCGCATTGCTTCCTATTTAACCACTTATTCGTCGGGTATTGCTGTAGAGGATGGGCTACAGAAGATGGTAGGGAAGACAAAAGCCAAAGCGAAAGAAGACGGGAGCGGATTTGACAAAAATAAAGCATCGGCCGTTACAGGACAAAATAAGAGTAATCGAGACGCGGCGATCGGTCAACAGATTGACTTAATCGACAAGAAAACCCAAGAATTTGGCAAGTCTACCCAGCGCATCAAGTTCGCTGCTGACCTACCCTTATCCCGTATCTGTTGTAAATGCCTAGCCTATGACCCAGAAATGGACATCAGTAAGCCTATCTATCATTGTACCCAGTGTGGGTATGAGGGCGATCGAGATGTTAATTCTTCTGCACTCATTGCCAAGATTGGACGTGAACCCAGTCTACAGAAAACCATTAAACAAAACATCAAGAAAACGCGCAAAAAATCCTAAGTAGGTGCGCAATAGGGTTCGCCCCTACTGTTATCTATTGTAATTTCATTGCCAACTCAGCCAACTTTTTTCCCAGTGCTTGTACCGACTCCTGTTGCCTTTGCTCCTTCAGTTGTCCTTGACTATCAAACTGTTCAAATGCATTGGGAATCGTCTTTTGATCGGGCAAAACCATCACGCCAATATTCTCCAAAATTGCCCGTAAATGCACTAGTCCCCTTAAACCGCCTAATCCTCCAGGGGAGGTATTCATAATTGCGGCCACTTTACCCCGAAAACAACTGAGCGCTAAGGGGAATTCATCGGGTTCGGAACGGGAGAGCCAATCGATGGTATTTTTCAATAATCCGCTAATGGAGCTATTGTATTCTGGAGAGGCAATTAACAAACCGTCGTGAGATTTAAAGAGCTGCTTCAAGGCTAAAACGGACTCTGGAAATCCTTCCTGTTCTTGTAAGTCTTGGTCGTAAATGGGCATTGGGTAATCGCGCAAATCAATAAACGTAACTTCTGCACCCGCATCAGTCGCTCCTTGAGCAGCGATTTTTACCAGTTTTTTATGAAAAGATTCTTGGCGAGTGCTGCCAGCAAAGGCCAGGATTTTAGTGGAGTTCGACATGATTAATTGAGTGAGAAAATAAGTTTAAAACCTCAGTACAGGACAAAAGTGG